>NZ_JBEPDB010000127.1:0-17247 GCF_040300025.1 Dactylosporangium sp. NPDC000555
GTGCAGGAGACGCCCGCCGCGCCGGGGCCGCGTCCGCCGGGACGCGGTGACCTCGCTGCCCCGCTCTGGCCGCGCTGGCCCTGCGGATGCTGCGCCGCCCGCCCCGCCCCGCCGTCCGCGCAGCCGGCCGGTGCGGGGCAGGAGACGCCCGCCGCACTGGAGGCCACGTCTGCCGCCCGGGACGCGGTGACCTCGCCGCCCCGCTCTGGCCGTGCGGATGCTGCACCGCCCGCCCGCCCGCCCCGCTGCCCGCGCCAGCCGGCCGGTGCGGCGCAGGAGACGACCGCCGCGCCGGGGCCGCGGGAAGCTGTTGGGTCGCGCTAGGTTCAAACGGTGACTGTGACGCCAGACCAGCCCTTGGACCTGCCCCGCACGGCAGGCGAGCTCCGCGCCGAAGGCCACCGGTTCCGCACCGTCAAGGAGGAGCTGCGCGAGAACCTCATCGCCCGGCTGCGCTCCGGCGAGCCCCGCTTCCCCGGCATCGTCGGCTACGACGACACCGTCCTGCCCGAGCTGGAGCGGGCGATCCTCGCCGGGCACGACCTGGTCCTGCTCGGCGAGCGCGGCCAGGGCAAGACCCGGGTCATCCGCGGCCTGGTCTCGCTGCTGGACGAGTGGACGCCGGTGATCGCCGGTTCCGAGCTCAACGAGCACCCCTTCGAGCCTGTCACGCCCGCGTCGCGGCGTCTCGCGGCCGAGGCCGGCGACGCGCTGCCGGTCGACTGGCTGCACCGGTCGCTGCGCTACGGCGAGAAGCTCGCCACGCCCGACACCAGCGTCGGCGACCTCATCGGCGACGTCGACCCGATCCGGGTCGCGCAGGGCCGCACCCTCGGCGACCCCGAGACCATCCACTTCGGCCTCGTGCCGCGCACCAACCGCGGCATCTTCGCCGTCAACGAGCTGCCCGACCTCGCCGAGCGCATCCAGGTGTCGCTGCTCAACGTGCTGGAGGAGCGCGACATCCAGGTCCGCGGCTACCAGCTGCGGCTGCCGCTGGACATCCTGCTCGTGGCCAGCGCCAACCCCGAGGACTACACCAACCGTGGCCGCATCATCACGCCGCTGAAGGACCGCTTCGGCGCCGAGATCCGCACCCACTACCCGCTGGACCTGGACCTGGAGATGGATCTGGTACGCCAGGAGGCCCGGCTCGTCGCCCAGGTCCCCGACCACGTCGTCGAGGTCCTCGCCCGCTTCACACGCGCGGTGCGCGAGTCGCCCTCGGTCGACGCCCGCTCCGGCGTGTCCGCCCGCTTCGCCATCGCCGCCGCCGAGACCGTCGCCGCGTCCGCGCTGCGCCGGGCCGGCCTGCTCGGCGAGGACCTGCCGGTGGCCCGCATCGGCGACACCGTGTCAGTGACCAGCACGCTGCGCGGCAAGGTCGAGTTCGACAGCGGCGAGGAGGGCCGCGAGATCGAGATCCTCGCGCACCTGCTGCGCACCGCGACCGCGGACACCTTCCGCGGCCGCCTGGCCGGGCTGGACCTGTCCGGGTTCACCGATCTCGTCGCCGAGGGCCAGGTCATCGAGACCGGTGAGCTGACCGGCGCCGACGAGATCCTGCGCCAGGCCGGCACCGTGCCGGGGCTGGCCAAGGTCCTCGACCGCCTCGGCCTCGGCGACGCGCCCGGCCGGGGCGAGGCGGCGGCCGCCGTCGAGTTCGCCCTGGAGGGCCTGCACCTGACCCGGCGGCTGTCCAAGGACCTGACCGACGACGGCCGCACCGTCTACGGAGGCTGATCTTGCGGCACAACCGGTTCCGCTACGGGGCCTGGCGCGGCGGGCCCGACCCGCTCGCCCCGCCCTACGACGTGCGCGCCGCCGTCGACCAGGTCGGCGCGGAGGTGCTCGAGGGTGGCAGCCTGCGCGAGGCGCTGCGCAACCTGCTGCGCCGTGGCCCGCAGGCCGGGCGTGGCCTGGACGACCTGCTCGCCCGGGCCCGCCGGATGCGCCGCGACGCGATGCGCCGCGGCTCCCTCGACGGCGCCGTGACCCGCGCCCAGCAGCTGCTCGACCAGGCCCTGGCCGCCGAGCGCGACGCCCTCGCCCCGCTGGACACCGACGACGCCCGATTCGCCGAGGCCCAGCTCGACGCGCTGCCGCGCTCGACCGCCCGGGCCGTGTCGGAGCTGTCCGAGTACGACTGGACGTCTTCCGAAGCCCGGCAGCTGTACCAGCAGATCCTCGACCAGCTCCGCCAGGAGGTCGTCGAGCAGC
Organism: Dactylosporangium sp. NPDC000555; assembly: GCF_040300025.1. Classification (NCBI taxonomy): domain Bacteria; kingdom Bacillati; phylum Actinomycetota; class Actinomycetes; order Micromonosporales; family Micromonosporaceae; genus Dactylosporangium; species Dactylosporangium sp. NPDC000555. Next base: position 2,221 of record NZ_JBEPDB010000127.1, read on the forward strand.
GCTTCCAGGGCATGCGGCAGGCCCTGCGCGACCCGCAGTCGCAGGCCGCGGCGCGCGAGATGCTGCAGGACCTCAACGCCCTGCTGGCCAGGCACGCCCGCGGCGAGAACACCGACGACGCGTTCGCCGAGTTCATGAACCGCCACGGCGACTTCTTCCCCGAGAAGCCGGCCAACGTCGACGAGCTCATCGACGCCCTGGCCCGCCGGGCCGCGGCGGGGGAGCGGCTCATGCGCTCCCTGTCGCCGCAGCAGCGCGCCGAGCTGGAGGAGCTCATGGCGCAGTCCCTCGGCGACCTCGCCGGCGAGTTCGCCCAGCTCACCGACAACCTGCGGGCGCTGCGGCCCGACCTCAACTGGGGCCGGGGCGAGCGGGTCCGCGGCGAGCGCGACCTCGGCTACGGCGACGCCGCCGGCGCGCTCGAGGAGATCGGCGACCTCGACGACCTGCTCGACCAGCTCGGCCAGGAGCACCCGGGCGCGACCCTCGACGACGTCGACGTGGAGGCGGTCGAGCGGCAGCTGGGCCGCGCCGCCGCCGACGACGTGCGCCGCCTGCGCGAGCTCGAGCAGCAGCTGCGCCGGCAGGGCTGGGTGACCCGCGGCGCCGACGGGCTCACCCTGAGCCCCAAGGCGCTGCGCCGGCTCGGCGGCACCGCGCTGCGCACCGTGTTCGCCCAGCTGCACGCCGGCCGCCAGGGCCAGCACGACCTGCGCGACGCCGGCGCCGCCGGGGAGCTGACCGGGGCGTCGCGGCGGTGGCGGTACGGCGACGAGCAGGCCATCGACGTCGTGCGCACGATCGGCAACGCCGTGCGCCGCCAGGCCTCGGGCGGCATCACCACGATGCCCATCGGCCTGGACGTCGAGGACTTCGAGATCGCCGAGACCGAGCGGCGGGTGTCGGCCGCCGTCGCGCTCTGCGTCGACCTCTCCTTCTCGATGATGGCCGACGGCCGGTGGGGCCCGATGAAGCAGGCCGCGCTCGCGCTGTCGCACCTGGTCGCGACCCGGTTCCCGCAGGACGCGCTGCAGATCATCGGCTTCGGCCGCTACGCGACGAGGCTGTCGCAGGAGGAGCTTGCGGCGGTCGAGCCCGACATGGTGCAGGGCACCAACCTGCAGCACGCCCTCAAGCTCGCCGCCCGGCACCTGCGCCGCCACCCGGCCGCCGACCCGGTGGTGCTGATCGTGACCGATGGCGAGCCGACCGCGCACCTGCTCGACGACGGCACCTCGCACTTCATGTGGCCGTCGACCAGGGAGACGGTCGCCGCGACCGTGCATGAGGTGGACCACCTGACCCGCTACGGGGCGGTGCTGAACTTCTTCATGCTCGGCGAGGACCCCGGCCTGCGCCGCTTCGTCGACGCGGTCGCCCGCCGGAGCGGCGGCCGGGTCTTCACCCCCGACGCCGGCGACCTGGGCCGGTACGTCGTCTCCGACTACATCCGGGCCCGCCGGAGCCGCCGCGGGTGATCCGTGTTTGCGGCCGCGGGGCGAAGGGGTACCAGATCAACGTAGATCGGTACCCACCTCCCGGGAGCTGAAATGATCATCCTCGGCTTGATCCTGTTCCTGATCGGCCTGTTCCTCCACGTCGGCATCATCGAGACGATCGGAATCGTGTTGCTCATCGTCGGTGCGGTGCTGTGGATCCTCGGCTCGCTGGGCCGCCCGATCGGCCGGCGCCACTATTGGTGACCTCGGCAACACGTGCTTGCCAGGCCGGCGCCCTAGGCGCCGGCCTGGCCTTTTTCAAACGGGTCGTAACGCCGGCGCCGCGGCGTCGGCGGCCGCGACCAGGACCGAGCCCTCGCCGACACCGACGGTGACGGTGTCGCCGGGACGGATCCCGGCCGCCGCCGGGCTGGGCAGGTCGACGAGGGCCTCGTCGCCGTCGCCGAGCCGGACCGACAGGCGGGTCAGCGCGCCGTGGAAGGTCCGGACCACGACCAGCGCGGTGCCGCCGTCCGACGCGGTCAGCGTCATCGCCTCCGGGCGCACCAGCACGACCACGTCGCCCGGGGCGGCGTCGCTGCCCTCGGCCACCCGCCGGTCGGCGCCGAGGACCCGCACCATGCCGTCCGCGCCGAGGACGCCGGGCAGGCGGTTCATCGTGCCGACGAACTCGCCGACGAACGGCGTGGCCGGGCGGTGGTACAGCGTGTCCGGGTCGGCCAGCTGCTCCAGGCTCCCGGCGCGCATGACCCCGACGCGGTCGGCGACGCTGAGCGCCTCGCCCTGATCGTGCGTGACGAACAGGGTGGTGATGCCCAGCCGCTGCTGGATGCGGCGGATCTCGTCGCGCAGCTGCACGCGGACCTGCGCGTCCAGCGCCGACAGGGGCTCGTCCAGCAGCAGCACCCGGGGCTCGATCGCCAGGGCGCGGGCCAGCGCGACGCGCTGCTGCTGGCCGCCGGAGAGCTGGTGCGGGTACCGCCTGCCGGCCTGCCCGAGCCCGACGAGCTCGAGCAGGTCCGCGGCCCGTTTGCGGCGGGCCGCGCCGTCGACGCCGCGCACCCGCAGCCCGAAGGCGACGTTGTCGGCGGCGGTGAGGTTGGGGAACAGGCTGAAAGCCTGGAACACCATGCCCATGTCCCGCTTGTTCGGCGCCAGGCCGGTGATGTCCCGGTCGCCGACCCGGACGGTACCGGCGTCGGCCGTCTCGAACCCGGCCAGGACCCGCAACGCGGTGGTCTTGCCACAGCCGGATGGGCCGAGCAGCGCGACGAGCTCACCCGGCTCGATGACCAGGTCGAGCCCGTCGAGCGCGTGCACCGCCCCGAAGCTGCGGCGGATGCCGAGCATGCGCACACCGAGCGCACTCATCGTTCACTCCGTGAGGTCGGGCGCCGGTCCGCCAGGGACACGACGAGGAGCAGGAGCCAGGTGAACAGCAGGCTGGCGGTGCTGACGGACACGGACAGCTGCCCGTTCGCGCCGGAGATCTTCACCAGCCAGGTCGGGAGGGTCTCGAAGAGCAGGATGCCGGCGATCGTGTACTCGCCCAGCACCAGACCGAGCGTGAGGAACGCCGCGCCGAGCACCGCGCCGCGGAGGTTGGGCAGCAGCACCCGCCACACGACGTCGAACCACGACGAGCCCAGGCCGCGTGCCGCGTCGACCAGCGTCCGCGCGTCGACGGCGCGGATGCCCGCGTCCAGGGAGCGGTACGCGAACGGCGTGGCCAGCACGATGTACACGACGACGAGGATGATCGGCAGCTCGGGGTCCTGCGAGGAGACCAGCGCGTCGCCGAACGGCGTGCCGGCCAGCTGGTCGGGGCCCAGGGCCAGCATGTCGCGGACCCCGGCGACGAGCGCGATCGGCGGGATGACCAGCGGCAGCAGCGACAGGCCCTCCACGAGCGGGCGCAGCCGGGGCAGCCGCAGCGTCACGGCCAGCATCGCGGGCACGGTGACGAGCAGGACGCCGAGGACGCTCAGCACCGCCAGCGACAGCGAGCGGCGCAGCGCGCCGGCGAAGCCCTCGGCCCGGGGGATGCTCGTGTAGTACTCGCCGGTCACGCCGCCGTGGACCTTGTCCTGGACGGTGAACCAGATCGCCGCGGCCAGCGGGACCAGGAAGTAGACGCCCGCCACGATCAGCACGACGATGCTGGTCGCGTTCTTCCGCCGGTGCACGGCGGGTGCCTCGACCGGCCGCGTCAGCACCGCCGTCACCGCAGCCACCTCGCCGTGCGGCGCTCGATCGTCCAGTAGGCGGCCATCACGACCGCGACCAGGACGATCATCTCGATCGCCAGCGCGGCGCCGACGCCGGCGTTGTCGGGCGAGACGTTGCCGGACAGGGCGTTGGCGATCTGGAGCGTGACCAGGGGCACCGTGCCGCCGACCATGGCCTGCGCGGTGGCGAACGCCGACAGCGAGCCGCAGAACAGCAGCAGCGCCCCGGCCGCCACCGGCGGGGCGAGCAGCGGGCCGCCCACATGGCGCCAGTACTGCGCCCGGGTGGCCCCGAGGTTCTGCGCGGCCTCGGACCACTCGGCGCGCACGCCGTCCAGCGCGGGCGCGATGACGATGACCATCAGCGGTACCAGGAAGTAGAGGTAGACGACCGCGAGCCCGCCGAACTGGTACAGGCTGAACGGGGAGTCGCCGAGGTCGAAGCCGGTCCAGTCGCGCAGCAGGCTGGTGACGACGCCGGCGTTGCCGATCGTGGCGATGAACATGAACGCGAGCGGGACGCCGCCGAAGTTGGCCAGCACGCCGGAGGCGGTGAGCACGAGCCGGCGCAGCAGGGCGCCGCCGGACAGCACGGCGCGGGCGACGAGCACCCCCGCCACGGCGCCGAGCACGGCGCAGACGAAGGAGAGCTTGACCGAGCCCCAGAAGGCCGTGCGGTACCCGCTGCTGAACGAGCTCTTGATCGAGTCGCCCTCGAACGCGCCCGCGGCCAGGGCGACCACCGGCAGTACCAGGCCGACGGCCATCACGATGAGGAACGGTGCGACCGCCAGCCAGGGGCCGCACCGCCGGGCACGGTCCGCGAGGGACCGCACCCGAGGCGTCCGCACGGCGGCTGTCACCCGGTCAGCGCCTTGGTCCAGCCGTCGGTGAGGACCTTCTTGGCCGCGTCGACCTGGTCCGGGGAGGGCAGCTGCGCGTCGGTGGTCTCGACCTTCGGCAGGCCGGCGAGCAGCGTGGCGTCGGCCGTGCCGGACGTGGTCATCTTCGGCAGCCGGACCGGCCGGGCCGCACCCTTCAGCCACAGGTTCTGGCCCTCGTCGGAGAACAGGAACTCCTGCCACAGCCGCGCGGCGGCCGGGTGCGGGGCGGTCTTGCTGATCGCCTGGCAGTAGAAGTTGCCGTAGACGCCGTCGCTGGGTACCGCGACCTTCCAGTCGATGCCCTTGGCGGCCAGCTCCTTGGTGTAGCCGGCGTTGAGGTAGTCCCAGTCGACCGAGATCGGGGTCTCGCCCTTCTCGATGGTGGCCGGGGTCGACTCGACCGGGATGTAGTTGCCGGACTTCTTCAGCGCGGCGAAGTAGTCGATCCCGGGCTGGATGTTGGTGAAGCCGCCGCCGCTGGCCAGGGCCGCGGCGAACACGCCGGCGAACGCCGCGCCGGCCTTGGTGGGGTCGCCGTTGAGCGCGACCTTGCCCTTGTACTCCGGCTTCTTGAGGTCGGCGAACGTCTGGGGGCAGACCGCGATCTTCTTGGCGTCGCAGCCGATGGAGATGTAGCCGCCGTAGTCGTGGTACCAGGCGCCGGAGGCATCCTTCTGGTTGTCCGGGATGTCGGCCCAGGTCAGCACCTTGTACGGCGCGAACAGGCCCTCCTTCGCGCCGGACAGGGCGAACGCGCCGCCGAGGTCGAGCACGTCGGGGGCGCGGTCCTGGCCCTTGAGCGACTTGACGGCGTTGATCTCGTCCTGGCTCGAGCCGTCGGGGTTGTCGCTGTTGACCTTGATGCCGTACTTCTGGCTGAAGGTGTCGATGATCTCGCCGTAGTTGGCCCAGTCGCGCGGCAGCGCGATCACGTTGAGCTGGCCCTCGGCCTTCGCCGCGGCGATCAGCGCGTCGAGCCCGCCGAGGTCCTGCGCGGACGTGGCGGAGGCGGCACCGCCGCTGTTGTTCTGGGCGTCCGCGGCCTTCTTCGACGACCCGCAGCCGGCCACAGCGGCCACCACGGCCACCGACAAGACCACCGCGACGGTCCCGCGTCGCACAATGTTTCGCGTCATGCGCGACAGCGTCGGGTCAGGTGCTTGCCGGGTACTGAACATCGCGTGTCAGCCCGGCCGATAGGTGCCCAACACCCTCGACACGGTGACCATGATCACGACGCGGTCGGGATTGCTCCGCGGCGGCTTGTACCGCGCCGCATAGCGTCGCTCGGCATCGGCGACGACCTGCGGATCTCTGGCGATCACGGCCTCGCCCTCGAGGGTGCTCCAGCGCCTGCCGTCGATCTGACAGATGGCGATCCTGCCGTCGTGCTCGACATTGCGGACCTTCTGCGATCTGCCGGACGTGATGATCCGTGCCGTGTTCGTCGCCGGATCGTAGGTGGCGCCGACCGGGACGCTGTGCGGGGTGCCGTCGCGGCGGATCGTGGTGACCGTGCACAGGTGCCGCTCGGCCCAGAACTCGGCCAGATCACTCATGCCGTCACCTTGCCCGCCTCGACGTGCACCCGCCGGTCGGTGCGCACCGCCTCCAGCATCCGCCGGTCGTGCGTGACCAGCAGCAGCGTGCCCGGGTAGCTCTCCAGCGCCGACTCGAGCTGCTCGATCGCCGGCAGGTCGAGGTGGTTGGTCGGCTCGTCCAGGACCAGGCAGTTCACGCCCTTGCCCTGCAGCAGCGCCAGCGCCGCGCGGGTGCGCTCGCCGGGCGACAGGCTCGACGCCGGGCGCACCACGTGCCCGGCCTTCAGCCCGAACTTCGCCAGCAGGGTCCGCACGTCGGCGGGATTCTGCTCCGGTACCGCGAGCTGGAACGCGTCCAGCAGCGACTCGGTGCCCTCGAACATCCGGCGGGCCTGGTCGACCTCGCCGACCACGACACCCGGGCCGAGGTAGGCCCGGCCCTCGTCGAGCGGCAGCCGCCCGAGCAACGCGCCGAGCAGCGTCGTCTTGCCCGACCCGTTGGCGCCGGTGATCGCGATCCGGTCGGCCCAGTCGACCTGCAGATCGACCGGGCCCAGCGTGAAGGTTCCGCGGCGAACCACCGCGCCGTGCAGGGTGGCCACGACGGCACCGGCCCGGGGCGCCGCGGCGATCTCCATCCGCAGCTGCCACTCCTTGCGCGGCTCCTCGACCACCTCGAGCCGCTCGATGAGCCGGTCGGTCTGGCGGGCCTTCGCCGCCTGCTTCTCCGTCGACTCGATCTTCTTCGACTTGCCCATCTTGTTGTTGTCGGACTGCTTGCGGCGCGCGTTCTTGACGCCCTTCTCCATCCAGGCGCGCTGCATGCGGGCGCGCGCCTCGAGGTCGGAGCGCGTCTCGGCGTACTCGTCGTAGCGCTCCCGCGCGTGCCGCCGGGCCGTGGCGCGCTCCTGCAGGTAGGCCTCGTAGCCGCCGCCGTAGAAGTTGACCTGCTGCTGGTGCAGGTCGAGCTCGAGGACGGCGGTGGTGCTGCGGGCCAGGAACTCCCGGTCGTGGCTCACCACGATGACGGCCTTGTTCTTCTGACCGTTGACGAAGCCCTCGATCCTGTCCAGGCCGTCCAGGTCCAGGTCGTTGGTCGGTTCGTCCAGCAGGACGATGTCGTACCGCGACAGCAGCAGGCTCGCGAGCCCGGCGCGCGCGGCCTGGCCGCCGGACAGCGCCGTCATCTCCAGGTCGAGGTCCACGGCCAGGCCCAGATCGGCGGCGACCTCGCCGGCCCGCTCGTCCAGGTCGGCGCCGCCCAGGGCGAGCCAGCGCTCCAGGGCCGCGCTGTACTCCTCGGCGGCCGCGTCACCCCCGGTGAGCGCCTCGGCCGCCGCGTCCAGGCGGGCCTGGGCCTCGGCCACGCCGGTGCGGCGGGCCAGGAACGCGCGCAGCGTCTCGCCCGGGCTGCGGTCCGGCTCCTGCGGCAGGTACCCGATCGTCGCCGTCGGCGGATTGAGCTGCACCGCGCCCTGCTCCACGGGCAGCAGCCCGGCGAGGGTGCGCAGCAGCGTCGACTTGCCGGCCCCGTTCACCCCCACCAGGCCGACCACGTCACCGGGCGCCACGACCAGGTCCAGGCCGGTGAACAGCGCCTTGTCCCCGTGTCCGGCGGCGAGATCCTTGACCACCAGTGTTGCTGCCACGCGTTCGTTCCTCCGATTTCTGTCGTACCCCCCGACTAGTGTCACCGATCGAGGAGTAGCGTGAATTCTGAAACGGGATCGGATCGAAACGGCATGCTCTCATCGGGAGAAACGCCTTGAGCACACCACCACCAGCGGCGGCTGCGCGGGCCGCGACCGGGGACACCACGCTGACGCACCGGCAGATCGTCACCATCCTGACCGGCCTCATGATGGCGATGTTCCTCGCCGCGCTGGACCAGACCATCGTGTCGACCGCCATGCGCACCATCGCCGACGATCTCGGCGGCTTCTCGCTGCAGGCGTGGGCCACCACCGCCTTCCTGATCACCTCGACGATCTCCACCCCGCTGTATGGCAAGCTGTCGGACATCTACGGGCGCAAGCCGTTCATCCTGTTCTCGATCGGCATCTTCATCGTCGGCTCGGTGCTCTGCGGCCTGTCCGGTTCGATCTATGAGCTCGCCGCCTTCCGGGCCGTCCAGGGCATCGGCGCCGGCGGCTTGTTCTCCCTCGCTTTCGCCATCATCGGCGACGTGGTGCCGCCCCGGGAGCGGGCCAAGTATCAGGGATACTTCCTGGCCGTGTTCGGCACCTCCAGCGTCCTCGGCCCGGTCCTGGGCGGCTTCTTCGCCGGATCCAGCACGATCCTGGGCATCACCGGCTGGCGCTGGATCTTCTACATCAACGTGCCGATCGCCCTGGCCGCGTTCCTCGTCGTCATGCGGGTGCTGCACATCCCGCACCGCCGCCAGGACCACCGCATCGACTGGCCCGGCGCGCTCGCCCTCATCGTGACCCTGGTGCCGCTGCTCACCGTCGCCGAGCAGGGCCGCGAGTGGGGCTGGGGCTCCGGCCGCTCCCTGTTGTGCTACGGCATCGGCGCGGCCGGCCTGGTGCTGTTCCTCATCGCCGAGACCGTCTACAAGGACGAGGCCCTGCTGCCGATCCGGCTCTTCGGCAGCCGGACGTTCTCGGTCGCCTCCGTCAGCAGCTTCATCCTGGGCATGGCGATGTTCGGCGGCCTGCTGACGCTGCCGCTGTACCTGCAGATCGTCAAGGGCGCGACGCCGACCGAGGCCGGTCTCATGCTGCTGCCGCTCGTGCTGGGCATCATGACCGGCTCGATCATCTCCGGCCAGGTCATCGCCCGCACCGGCCGCTACCGGATCTTCCCGATCGTCGGCTCGGTCCTCATGCTCGCCGCCCTGGTGCTGTTCGCGCGCATCACCGCCGACACCCCGTTGTGGCGCACGATGCTGATCATGGTGGTCATGGGCCTCGGCCTGGGCGGCAACATGCAGCCGGTGATCACCGCCGTGCAGAACGCCGCCAATCCGCGCGAGATCGGCGTGGCCACCTCGGCGGTGACCTTCTTCCGGTCGATGGGTGGCACGCTCGGCGCCGCCGTCTTCCTGTCGGTCCTGTTCAGCATCCTGCCCGACAAGATCAAGAATGCCTTCACCGCGGCCCAGTCCACCGAGGCCTTCCAGGCCGCGGCGAGGGCCCACCCCGATCAGCTGGAGGGCATCCGCCAGACCGCGACGTCCGGCACCTCCAACTCCCTCAACAACACGTCGTTCCTGGAGAAGCTCGACGCCACCCTGTCCCACCCGTTCAAGGCCGGCTTCTCCGACTCGATGAGCGTCGTGTTCATGGTGGCCGCCGGCATCATGGCCATCGGCTTCCTGGTCATCCTGTTCCTGCCCGAGATCCCGCTCGTCTCGATGTCCGCCGCCCAGGCCCGCGCCGCCGAGGACGCCGCCTCAGCCGCCGCTCCGCCGGCGTCTGGTGCCGCCGCCGGGGCGGACGCCGTGACCGCCGCCTCGCCGAGCGGTGCCCCGCCGACGCCCCTGGAAGCGAACGCGCCCACATCGTCACCGAACGGCGGCGCATCGGGGAGCGGTGCTTCGGCGGCGACCGCGGAAGTGGACTCGTCCGCGTCGTCCGGTGTATCGCCGAGCGGTGCCTTGGCGGCGCCCCTGGAAGTGGACGCGTCCGCGTCGTCCGGCGTATTGCCGAGCGGCGGCGTATCGCCTCACGGTGCTTCGGCGGCGGCTCCGGAAGTGGACGGGTCCGTGTCGTCCCGCTCGCCGAGCGGTGGCGCATCGGGGAGCGGTGCCGTGGCGGCGGCCGCGGAAGTGGACGGGTCCGTGTCGTCCCGCTCGCCGAGCGGTGGCGCATCGGGGAGCGGTGCCTTGGCGGCGGCCGCGGAAGTGGACGCGTCCGTGTCGTCCCGCTCGCCGAGCGGTGGCGCATCGGGGAGCGGTGCCTTGGCGGCGCCCCTGGAAGTGGACGCGTCCGCGTCGTCCGGCGCATCGCCGAGCGGCGGCGACCCGTCATCGACACTGACGTCGACGGCACTGGCCTCGGCCGGCGGTGCCCATGAGGCCGAGGGCATCGCGGAGCCGAGCGGCAACGGCCACCGCCCGGCCCACGCCGCGCCGGCCGGCGCCCACGAGGCGGAGGGCGAGGCCCCAGCCACGGACGTCCCACCACGCCACTCCCGCTGACGCCCATCGTCCACGTCCCGCACCCGCCATCGATGCGCCAGCCCCGCCCCCTCCCAACTCCGGGCGCCGCGGCGTGTCATCCGGGCCGACGCTTGATTGGGCCCGGCGACGTGTCTGGCGTCGCTGCGCCGGGCTTGGGGGCTGTCCCGGCTCTGGGCGTCGCGGCGTGTCATCCGGGCTGATGCTCGGTTCGGGCCTGGCGTTGTTGTGTCGGGTCTGGGCGTCGCGGCGTGATCCGGGCTGATGCTCGCTTGGGCCCGGCGTCGTGCCTGGCGTCGTTGCGCCGGGTCTGAGCCGTTCCCGGTTGCGGATACTGCGCCGCGTCGGCCCGGGTGACGCACGAGGGTGCGCAGCAGGGCTTGGTGTCGCCGCACTCGCCGCCGGCCTGGCCTGGCAGACCGACGCCGGCACGACGCGCCGCCTGCGCCATCCGCTGCGCACTGAGGTGTTGCAATGTGCTGCCGGTGGAGGCGATGAGCTCGGTCGGTTGCTGGTTGGTGGTCTTGATCTTCTTGTCGATGACCGCGACCTCGGTGATCAGTTCCGAGGCCAGCTGCCGGCGGGTGCGTCCGACGATGTCGCGGGGGCGCGCGGTGTTGAGCAGGGCCCATACCTGCGGCGCGGACAGGAACTGTTTCGCCCCGCCGGGCACGAGATCGAGCAGCCGCTGGTGCAGCCGGCTCAGCGCCTCGGTCCGTGCCCGACCCAACTCGTCGCGGCGGTCGACGAGCAGCTTCAACGCGACGTTGACGTCGTCGACCACGACCTGCCGCAGCCCGTTCGCCCGCAACGCGGCCACGCCGATGCAGTGCGCGTCGGCCGGGTCTGTCTTGCGGCCCTGCGCGGTATCGAACAGCCGGGCCCGGGCGGACAGCTTCGCCGGCACGTCCAGGACGGTTTCGCCGTCAGCGACCAGCCGCTGGGCGATCTGCTGCTGGCCACGCTTGAGCATCGCGGTGTAGCCGTCGCGGTCGGTGCCGAACCGGCCCTGCGCCAGCACCTGCTCCCGCTGGTTGACGATCTCGATGGTCGCGGATTCGAGCTGGGCACACCCTTTTGAGCCTCTCCACGCCGCGGTGACCGGCAGGACGCACGCCAGATGAGAGCGCCACCCCGCCGATCACCTCGACCCGGCCTGGCCGCGCTGCGGTCGTAGCACCAGTAGATAAGTAGCAGATGTACGCGTTTCATCGGCCATCGCCATTGTCGAGACATTCGGGAATCGGCAGTGGCGGTCCACAAGTACAGCGGTTGCTAGTTCCCGCCTTGCGGAGCATTCGGCGGAAATTCCGCTCGGCCGTGCGCGGCATTGTCGAAAGACGGCCGTGATGCACCGGTGGTCGTGTATTTCCGCCAATCATTCGATGCGTTGTCAGGTCGGCGGTCCGGCGCAGCTGTGGTGTGGCTGCGCGACGACGCTTCGTGACAGGACCGGTCCGTGCGGCGCCGTCCACGTGGCGGGGTGCGGGATCGCAGTCGTTTGCGGTGGTGCCGCTCACGGGATGTTGTACCTGTTCAGGCGGTGTGACCGGCGGTGGCGGCGAGGGCGGCACCGGTCCGTCCCGCTGGTCGCTGATCGCCGGCGGGGTGTCGCCGCGGAGACGGCGGAGCTTCTCGGCGTGACGTCTGGCGAGGCCCCAGTCTCGATGCCGTGCGTGCTCCCGGCGGAACTGCTCCTTCGCCGGAGAATAACGACGTGACCTGGTCCGGTCACGCATGGCAGCCAACTCCGCCCTTGAAAACAATCCCAGCTGCCCCATAGATGCAATTATCCCAGAACCCGACCGAAACCACCGCCCCGAACGGCAGTCCATAATGTCAGATGGTGCAGTACCGGTAGGCCGCTGGCGAGGTGCCTGCGATCAGGTCCTTTCCAGTGGCCCCCCGGCCCGAACCCGCCGTTGCCCGCTTTCCGGGCAACGCTCTCCAGTGACCAACTCAGTCTGGGCCGGACCCGTTCAGGCCGTCCACCTTCCCTCACTGTGCGTCCGGCCTCCCACCTAGTTTCCTAGGACGCCAAAGGGGAAGTGGTGCTTGCTGTGCCCGCGGGGGCCCGGCGTCGACCCGGGTCGACAGTTTAGGGAAGTACGTATTAAAGTAGTCCTTCACTATGAAGAACGTGTCTAACTCGGGAGAGGGCCGCCTGGAGCGCGACCCTGACGGCGGCCTCTTCGATCCCCAGGTCAGGGCCGCTATGGCCCTGTTCGCCCTCGGGGGCGACACGCTTGCCCTCGAAGCCTCAGCCGCTGTACGTGCCGCCTCGCATGCGGTCGAACGGATGCGTGCTCGCGGGGCCGGCAGCCGTGGCCTGAGCGCCGGGGCGCTTGACGTCCTGATTCGGCTCAGCGCTGTGCCCGACGACGGGATCAGCATCGGTGACCTCGCCCAGGCGGCCGGCGTGAGTTCCCGTAACGTCACCGGGCTGGTCGACACCCTCGAACGCGACGGGCTGGCCCAGCGGATTCCCGATCGGCGCGACCGGCGGTCCGTTCTGGCCCAGATCACACCCGCGGGGCGAGTGTGGATGGACTCCTTCCGGCTGCCCACCCAGGCTGCCATGTCCGCGATCTTCCAGGGTTTTACGCCCGCCGAGCTGACCCAGCTACGGCACCTCTGCTTGCGCCTGGTCGACAACCAGGCTCACATCGAACGGCACCTGAACCGGGCCGACGGCGGGAACGACGTCCAGCCGTGAATGGGAACAACCGACAGGAGAAACTGGATCCGATGACAGTGAACATCCAGACTCGGCAGACCGTTCGGGCCTATCACGACGCGAGGTTCCTCGGTGACGTACCGGCCGCCGTCGCGCACCTCGCCGACCAGTTCACGTTCCAGAGCCCCCTCATGAGCTCCGACGAGGCCGTCGGCCACCTGGCCGGACTGCCCGGATTCCTCGAAGTGGTCACCGGCGTCGACATGCTCAGCGAACTGTACGGCGAAACTGAGGCGACTCTCGTGTACGACGTACACACCGCCACGCCGGTCGGCACGCAACGCACCGCCGAGCACTTCCAGCTTCGCGACGGCCGGATCACTTCGATCACGTTGATCTTCGACGCGACGTTGTGGCGGCTGATGACGACGACGGGCGGGGCGCCGTTCACCGGCGCCGCGGCCACCCAGGAGCCCTAACCCGCATTCCGGCAGCACCCGTGCGGGGCGTGTCCGGGGTGAGGACTCAGGGGAGGGTCAGGGCGTTACCCGAGGTCGCCGGGGCGGTTCGGCGGGCAACCTTGCTGTCATGACCGACATCAAGCGGCTCCGTCGCTCGCAAACCGACCGGACCGTCGCCGGCGTACTCGGCGGCATCGCCGAGTACCTCGGCGTCGACCCCACCATGGTCCGCGCCCTTTACCTGCTGTCCATCCTGCTGACCGGGGGTGTCGCGGTCCTCGCGTACCCGATGCTGTGGATCGTCATGCCCGAGGCGCCGCCGGGGCCGGTGAGCCCCGCGCCCAACGATCACCTGACCTATGGCGCGTGAATGGCCCGGCCCGGGAATCAGCGTGGCCAGCCGCGCAGGCGATGGCGCAGATCGGCGATCCGCTCCTCGTCGAGGCCGTAGAAGGTGAACCGGCCGTCGTCGAGGCGGTCGAGGTAGCGCCCGGCGGCCACGACGTCGTCGTCCTCCAGCGCCGGGTCCTGGCGGCGGGCCAGGTCGAGCAGCTGGGCGACCGTGTACCGGTCCAGCGCGGCGGCGACGTCGATGTAGTCGCGTACCTCCCGGCGATTGACCAGCGCCGCGACCTTCGTGGCGATCAGGTCGTCCAGGTGCATGACGGGGCCGACGTCCATCATCACGGGGCTCCGGCTGCGGTCCAGTCGGGAGAGGGTCAGGCGTACCGTGCGATCACCATCACCCACGGTGAACTCCCGCTGGTCGAAGCCGGCGAACAGCTCGAGGAGGTCGTCGGCCTTCTCCTCGTGCACCGTGTACCCGGCCTCGCGCAGCGCCGCGCACACCGCGTCGGCGGCCGCGCCAGCGGCGCCGTCGGTGTCGGTGAACAGGTCGACGTCCTCGGTGGGGCGCTCGACGAGGCCGTTCATCAGCCAGGCGAAACCACCGCCCAGCACGAATCCGTGACGCTCCGCGACGGCGAGCGCGACGCGGGCGACGTCGGTGTAGAAGGGAATCACCGGCTGCGCAGCGCGGCGTGCCGGGCCTCCCACGCGCGGCGCACGCCGTGCGGCAGGTTGAGCTCGGGCCACACCTGCACCAGGAGCCGCTTGTTGAGGAAGCGGCGCAGCTCGTCGTGGCGGATCGCCTCGCGCAGCACGTTTTCGTACATCCACAGCAGCAGGTCGTGGTTGTCGAGGTCGAACCGGCGCTGTGGGTTCCACATGAGCCGCTGCGGCAGCTCGACGACGCCGTGGACCGGCCCGCGCAGCTCGTCGAGCGTCCGCGCGACGAGGGCAGCACGGTGCGGACGGGCCAGGTAGGCCACCGGTCCGCGCGCCGACTCGTCCTGCATGGCCCGAAGTGTACCCGGGCGCCGCTTTACCGGGGCCGCTACCGACGCGGCGTCGGGCGGACTCGGACGGCCTTCCCGCGCGGCGTCGCCCTGGATCTCCGCGGCGGCGACGTCCCCGCCGCCGTCCTCGACGAGCCTCTCACCTCGCCCGCGGGCATCCCGCCGTGACCACAGCGGCGCAGGAACGCCGGCGTGGACAATTCCGCCGACCCGCCGACCCGCCGACCCGCCGACCCGCCGACCCGCCGACCCGCCGACCCGCCGACCCGCCGACCCG
>NZ_JBEPDB010000128.1:0-16703 GCF_040300025.1 Dactylosporangium sp. NPDC000555
GGACCCGGCGCCCTACCTCGCCGCCGTGGACGCCCTGGGCCTGCGCGCCGCCGACTGCGTGGCCGTGGAGGACTCGGCGCTCGGCGTGGCGAGCGCGCACGCGGCCGGCTGCGCGGTGCTCAACGTGGCGCCGGGGCTGCGTTCCGAACTCGCGCACGCCTGGGCGCCGTCGCTGGAGCGGGTGGGCGTGGGGGAGATCCGCCGCGCGCTACGCGAGCGAGACCGCCGGGGCGCCGGGTTCGACGTGGTCGACGCACAGCACGCCGCTGAGGTGGTCCACCTCGTGTAGCACGTCACGGGCCAGCCGGCCGTGGTCGAAGGTGGCGATCGTCTCGTCGCCCGCCGGCGTGCGGTAGCTGATCACGGCGGTGCGCGGCCGGCGCAGCACGCAGCGGAAGTCGAAGAAGCTCAGGCAGCCCTCGGTCGTCTCCTCCCAGTCCAGCGTGCTGGCCGGGCCGACCTGCACGACCCGCGGGTTGATGAGCACGAGCTGCGGCGCCCCCGCGGCCCGGAAGATCGCGATCGAGCGTGGTTCGCCGATCTGCGGCGCGGCCAGCCCCATCGCGCCGGTGGTGAAGTCGTGCACCCGCTCGACCGCGTCGGCGACCGCCGTGAGCCGGTCCTGGATGCGTAGGACCTCGTCCCGCTCGTCCGGCAGTACGAACGGGCGGGTGGCCGTCGTGAGGACCGGGTCGCCCAGCTGCACGATCCCGAGCGCCGCCATCACCTCGCTCGGCCTGCGGGTGCCGAAACCCAGGTCCGGCACGGTCTTGCGGTCTGTCGCTCGGTCGGTCGTTCGCTCATGGGCCACGTCACTGGTCATCGCTGCTCCTCAGGGGCGGTTGCCGAATCGCCACGTGAACGGGCGCGAGCCGGGCGCGCAAAAAGCCGCGGTCTGGCGGGACCGCGGCGCGAAGAATCGTACGGTGCGAAGAACAGAAATGCGACGGCCCGGCTCACAGCCATCCACCCAGTGTGGGTGGCGGCGAGCCGGGTGTGAACCCTTTTTGGTCTCGTTGAACGTGAATGAATGTGTGCGATTCTTATCGGCTTATGGCGCGTTTAGGGCGGGACGGTCAGTCCAGTTCGCCGGCGGCCGACATGTACGCCCCCTCGAGGTAAACGGTGATCCAGCGCGAACGCTTGCCACTCACGATCGCATCACCGCGCCGGAGGTAGCCGCACAACCGGTGCGACACCGCCGTTCAACGGGGCTTCCGGCGGCCTGTCCATGCCCTTGTCCAGGGCTGGCTTGTCCGGGACTGTCCAGGCCTTGTCCGGGACTGTCCAGGCCCGGGCACCGGCGCGTCATGTGGAATATCGGCCTCGGACACGCCTCGTCGCACATCCAGTGCGATGCGTGGTCATCGCTGGTGGCGACGCTGATTCGCGGACGGCACCTACGTTTGACCGCGAAGGGCACCGATGAGCAATCTGTCGCGATTACTGAAGGAGAGTTGGACACTCGTCGAGGAACAGCAGGACAAGCTCGCCGGCTACTTCTACGCGCGCATGTTCCTCGACAACCCCCAGCTGCGGGACCTGTTTCCGGTACAGATGGACGTCCAGCGCTCCCGGCTGCTGGGCGCCATCGTCACGGCCGTGCAGACGGTCGACGACCCGGAGCGGTTCGGGGAGTACCTTCAGGCGCTCGGCCGGGACCACCGCAAGTTCCACGTGCGACCGGAGCACTACGACGCCGTCGGCACCGCGCTGTTCGAGGCCCTGCGCACGCACGCCGGCGACCAGTGGACACTCGAGTTCGACCAGGCGTGGCGCGACGCCTACGCCGTCATCGGGGCCAAGATGATCGAGGGCGCCGAGGCCGACTCCGGCAACCCGCCCTACTGGCACGCCGAGGTCCTCCACCACGAGCGGCGCAGCCGCGACATCGCCGTGCTCACCTGCCGGCCGCTGCAGCCGCTGGAGTACCGCGCCGGCCAGTACGTCAGCGTCGAGACCAGGTACCAGCCGCGGCTGTGGCGCGCCTACTCCGTCGCGAACGCGCCTCGCAAGGACGGCACGCTCGACTTCCATGTCCGCGCGCTCGGCGCCGGCTGGGTCTCCTCCGCCCTGGTACGCCGCGTGGGGCCGGGCGACATGCTCCGCCTGGGCGCCCCGATGGGCCGGATGACGCTGGACCGCCGATCGACGCGCGACGTCGTCTGCGTCGCGGGCGGCACCGGCCTCGCCCCGATCAAGGCGCTCATCGAGGAGATGACCCGCGCCAACCGCACCCGCTGGGTGCACGTCTTCTTCGGCGCCCGCGACCGCGACGACCTCTACGACCTCGCCTGCCTCAACCGCCTGGCGGCCCGCTACCCGTGGCTGTCGGTGGTGGCGGCCACGAGCGACGACCCGGACTTCCCCGGCGAGCACGGCAACCTCTCCGACATCGTGGCCCGCTACGGACCGTGGAACAACCACGACTTCTTCGTATCGGGCTCGCCGCCGATGGTTCGCGCGACCCTGCGCACCCTCGCCGAGATACAGGTCCCGGCGATCCGGATCAAGTACGACGCCTTCGGCGATTGCTGAACGCGGGCGGGCCGTCGAATGCGCGGTGACGGCCCGCCCGCGTTCGGAAGTACGCTGGCGCGGTGATCGACAGGCGGGCCGTGCGGGCCGAGGTGCTGCTCGTGCTCGGCGTGTCGCTGGGCAGCTCGGCGATATACGCGATCCTCAACATCGTCAACCGGCTTACGTACGTCAAGCCGCTGTCCGAGCAGACCGCCACGCTCAACCCGACCATCGTGCTCGACCGCCCGTGGCTCGACCTGCTTTACCAGCTCGCCGGGATCGGGCTCGGCGTGGTGCCGGCGCTGCTCGCCGTACACCTGCTGCGCCGCGCCCACGACCCGCTGGACATCGGCCTCGACGCCGCACGGCCCCTCTCCGACCTCGGCCGAGGCGCCGCGCTGGCGGCGCTGATCGGCCTGCCCGGGCTCGGCCTCGTCTGGGCGGCCCAGCAGCTCGGCATCAGCGCCCAGATCGTGCCCGCGGCCCTCGGCACGCACTGGTGGTCGGTGCCGGTGCTGATCCTCGCGGCCGTGGAGAACGGCGTGCTCGAGGAGATCGTCATGGTCGGCTACCTCCTGACCCGGCTGCGCGACCTGGGCTGGGGCGCATGGCCGGCGATCGTCGTGAGCGCCGCCATTCGCGGCTCGTACCACCTCTACCAGGGCTTCGGCGGCTTCATCGGCAACTTCGTGATGGGGCTGGTCTTCGGGTACTTCTTCCGGCGCACCGGTCGGGTCATGCCGCTCGTCGTCGCCCACTCGATCCTCGACATCGTCGCGTTCGTCGGATATGCGCTGCTCAAGGATCATCTCGGGTTCTTGCAGTAGGCCGAATTTCCGGTTCAGGGCAAATGCGGACAATTACCCTGACGATGTGCGCCGCATCCTTCTCGCTGTCACCCTCGCCCTGACCGCTGTTCTCGCCGTACCGCCGCCGGCTCTTGCGAAGGCCGACACGGCGCTCTACATCGTGCAGCTCGCCGGGAGTCCCGCCCTGCGGACCGAGAGCGCTCGGGCGGCCATTCGGACAAACCGGGATGTCGTACTGCGAACAGCCGGCGTCTCCCGGACCGTCCGCGACTACGAGACCGTCTTCAACGGCTTCGCCGCGGCGCTGACCGCCGAGCACCGCGAGCGCGTCGCGCGCACGCCCGGCGTCCTGCGGATCTGGAAGAACGAGCGGCGCACCGTCGACACCATCTCCACGCCGTCGTTCCTCGGCCTGACCGGCACCACTGGCACGGACAGCACGGACGGCGCGTGGGCGAAGCAGTTCGGCGACCCGGCGCGCGCCGGCGAGGGAATGATCATCGCCGACATCGACACCGGCTTCTGGCCGGAGAGCCCCAGCCTGGCCGCCCTGCCCGAGCCCCGCCCCGACCAGGCGGTCATCGACCGCAAGTGGAAGGCCGGCAGAGCCGGCAAGTGCGACGAGGGCCAGGGCCCCCCGCAGCACCGGATCACCTGCAACAACAAGGTCATCGGCGCGCGGTACTACAACAGCAGCGGCTTCGGCGACTGGAGCGGCGAGTTCCAGTCCCCGCGCGACTACGACGGGCACGGTACCCACACCGCGACCACGGCGGCCGGCAACCATGACGTGCCCGCCACCATCAACGGCAAGCCGGTCGGGCGGGTCTCCGGCATGGCCCCGGCCGCGCGGATCGCGGTGTACAAGGCCCTGTGGCGCCAGGCCGACGGCGAGGGCTCCGGCGGCACCGCCGACCTGCTCGCCGCGATCGACGACGCGGTCGCCGACGGCGCCGACGTCATCAACTACTCCGTCGCCGGCTCCAGCACCCTCGTGGTCGACCCGGTCGGGCTGGCCTTCTTCAACGCCGCCGCAGCCGGCGTGTTCGTCGCCACGTCGGCCGGCAACTCCGGCCCGGACACCTCCACGGTCGCGCACAACGCGCCGTGGGAGACGACGGTCGCGGCGAGCTCGCACGACCGCGGCGCCCTCAAGAACGTGACGCTGGGCAACGGCCGGACGTACACCGGCGCCGGCCAGGGCGCCGCCGTGCCCGACGCGCCGCTGGTCGACTCCGTCGTTGCCGGCCGGGCCGGCGCCGCGGCGGACAAGGTCGAGCTGTGCTACCCGGGCACGCTGGACCCGGGCAGGGTCAAGGGCCGGATCGTCCTCTGCAAGCGGGGCGTCAACCCGCGCGTGGACAAGAGCATCGCCGTGCGCGACGCCGGCGGCGTGGGCATGATTCTCTACAACGCCACCGAGAACTCCCGCAACGCCGACTACCACGTCGTTCCCACCGTGCACGTGGACCAGGTGGCCGGGGCGGCGATCAAGGAGTACGCCGCCGGGACCGCCCCGCACGCGTCGCTCTCGGCGAGCACGACCACGGTGCCGCGCGCGCCGGCGATGGCCGCGTTCTCCTCGGCCGGCCCCGCCGAGGCGGGCGACGGGGACCTCATAAAGCCCGACATCACCGCGCCCGGCGTGGACATCGTCGCCGGCGTCTCCCCGGCCGGTCACCACGGCAACCTCTACGACGGCGAGTCCGGCACCTCGATGTCGAGCCCGCACATCGCCGGCATCGCCGCCCTGCTGCGCGCCAAGCACTCGGACTGGTCGCCGGCCGCGATCAAGTCGGCGCTGATGACCACGGCCGGCGCGCTCGACAACTCCGGCGGGGCCATCCAGCGCGGCGCGGCCGACGCCACCCCGCTCGACTACGGCTCCGGCCACGTCCGCCCGGCGCGCGCGTTCGACCCCGGCCTCGTCTACGACGCGGGGGCGACGGACTGGGCGCGGTACGCCTGCGGGATCGGCCAGATGCAGCAGGTCAGCGACTGGTGCCCGAGCATCGGCAGCATCGACCCCAGCGACCTGAACTACCCGTCGATCGGGATCGGGTCGCTGCCCGGCACGCAGACCGTCACGCGCACGGTCACCAACGTCACCGACCTGCCCAGCGTCTACGTCGCCGCGGTCTCGCCCCCGCCCGGCACGACCGTCGAGGTCACCCCGTCGACGATCACCGTCCCCGCCGGGCGCCAGGCCACCTTCAAGGTCACCATCCGGCGGACCGACGCGGCCTACGGCAGGTACACCTTCGGCTCGCTCACCTGGACCGACCTGCGCGGCCACGCAGTGCACAGCCCGATCGCGGTCCGCCCGGTCGCGCTGTCCGGCCCCGGCGAGATCACCGGCACCGGCGCCGCCGGCCACGCCACGATCGACCTGCTCGGCGGCTACAGCGGGACGGTCACGGCCCACCCGTACGGCCTGGCCGCCTCCAGCGTTCACGAACAGCGGCTGATCGGCGGCACCGCCGCCTTCTCCCCGGCGGCGCCCGGCCTGTCGCCCGCCGTCTTCTCGTTCGAGTTCACGCTGCCGCCCGCGACCAAGCTCGCCCGGCTCTCGACCTACGCCGCCGACCACGCCCGCGGCACCGACCTCGACCTGTACGTCTACCAGGACGGCAAGCTCGTCGGCCGTAGCGACGGCGGCACGGCCGACGAGGAGGTGCCGCTCACGGGCGGTTCCGGGACCTATCAGGTGTACGTCGTACAGTTCGCCCTGCCGTCTTCGCTCACCGAGCAGGTCGTGAAGGCGCACCTGTTCCTGGTCGGCAGCCCGCTGACCGGCAACCTCACGGTGACCCCGAAGCTCCGCCCGGTCTCGCCCGACCAGTCGATGACCTTCGACGTGAACTGGCACGGCCTGGACCCGGCGAAGCGCTACCTGGGCATGATCGAGTTCGGCGACGGCACGGCGGCGCGCGCCTGGACGACCGTGGTGGTCGCCCCGTAGCCCCTTGTTTCAGCCTCGGGTGTTGCGATAGAACCGCACCGCGCGCGCCGCGAGCTGTTCGGTGCTGCGCGCGGCCGTGACATAGCCCACGACCGCCCCGGCGCCCGGGACGACCCGCCGCGCGAGCCGGGCCGTCGCCACCCGCACGATCCCGGCGCCGACCACCCGGGCCAGCGGCGCTGTCCTGCGCGCGGCGCCGGCCCACAGGTTCGTCGGGGCGCCGTCCACCGAAGCCTCGGCGGTCTCGACCGTGCCGTGGACGCGCTGCAGGACCAGCAGTTCGGCCGCGCGTCGCCGGTCCTCGGGGTCGTGGCCGTACGCGGCGGCCAGGTGGAGTACCAGCTCCGCCTGTAGCCAGCCGCGACCGGCGGCCTCGACGACGAGCCCGGCCGACCCCGCGAGGCCGCCCGCGAACCCCTGCCACCGCGCCCGCTGGACGAACTCGCGGGTAATGGCTCGCGATACAGCGTCGCCGTCCGCGTCCGGATAGCTGACCCGGTACCACTCGACGCGCCGGCGCGCCTTGCCCCCGAGCCGCTCGACGGCCGCGAGCGCGAGCACCTCCGAAAGGAACGCCGGATTGACGGCGCCCTCATGAAACCCGGCGTTGCCAGCGACTTCGGGCGACTCGTTCATTTTGTCTGGTTTTGCGCTGACTGGTTCTGCGCTGATTTGGTCATCATTGATGGGCGGCACGGCGACCGCGACGATCGGCTCCGGTTCCGGCCCGGTAGCCGCCACGACACCTTCGAAAACCGGCGGGGTGACGTTCGTCACTGCGGTTCCCTTCTTCACGGCGCCGGCCTTCTTGGCGGCGGCCTTCTTCGCCACGACCCTCGCCTCGGTGCCGTCCGCCGCGTCCGCCATCTTCACCGGAGTCGCCCTTTTGGCGGAAGTCGCCTTCTTGGCTGGGGTCGCTTTCTTGGCGGAAGTCGCCTGCTTGGTGGGGGTTGCCCTCTTGGGCGGCGTGGCCTTCTTCGCGGCGGACGTCTTCTTGACCGGGGCGACCATGACCGGCGGTGCCTCGTCGGGTTCCGGCCGCTGGTCCAACGGGTCCGCGGGCTGCTTCGCTGGCTCTGCGGGTTGTGCCAGCTGCTCTGCGGTTTGCTTCGCCGGCTCTGCGGGTTGTGCCGGCCGTTCTGTGGGCTGCTTCGCCGGTTGTGTCGGCTGCTCCGCGGGTTGTGCTGGCTGCTTCGCGGCTTGCTTCGTCGGCTCTGCGGGTTGTGCCGGCTGCTCTCTGGCTTGCTTCGCCGGTTTTGCGGGTTGTGTCGGCTGCTCCGGTGGCTGCGTCGATCGCTCCGGGGGCGGGCCGGCGTGGAGCGGGGTGGGTGCCACCGTGGGCTGGACCGGCGCGAATGGGCTGGTCGGCGTGGACGTCCGTGGGCGGGGCGGCACCTGCGGCGCGTCGTCGGCCGGCGCGTCCTGTGGGGGCGGCTCGAACCGCAGCGCCGTGTCGCCGAGCGCCTTGGCTCGGGTGGTGCGGGCCGGACGGGCGGCCTTTGGCGGTACCGATTCCGGGCTTGTGGATCTTGTCACTTTCCGACGGCCCGGCGGAGTCGCGTCCTCTCCCATCTAGCGAGCGTAATGGCCAATGGCCCTGAGCACCTGTTCTGCGCGGGGCCGGTCCCGCGCCGGGGGAGGGTGTACCCGCTTTGCCGGTCGCCGTGGGCTGCCTGTATCCTCGGACGGCGGTCCCCGGTGACGGGGGCTGTTGGAGGCTTCGCCTAGTTCGGTCTATGGCGCCGCACTGCTAATGCGGTTTGGGTCTTAAAGCCCATCCCGGGTTCGAATCCCGGAGCCTCCGCGCAAAACCTGGTGTGTACACTAGGCCAAGCACCGAGCGCCCGTAGCTCAACGGATAGAGCATCTGACTACGGATCAGAAGGTTAGGGGTTCGAGTCCCTTCGGGCGCGCAACATCAAGAGGCGGTTGACCTGCGAAAACGCAGATCAACCGCCTCTTGTTATGCGTCCACTGCGGACGTGAAGTGTTCCGTAAGCGATCGGCCGGTTCGGAAGCGTCCAGACCGGTATGTGCTGGTCGGCGTGGGTCCGTGTCGTCCGGTCTTCACGACGACCGGCACGCCAGCCAGAGCTCCGGCGCACACGGCGGCCTTGCCAGTGACGTCCAGGAGATCGCCGGGGGGTCACGCACTCTCCGAGAAGACGGTGCCGGTCCTGCGGGAGGCTGGCGTGATCCACCAGAGGAATGAGGGAACCCGGCTCGCCAATTGGTGACCGCAGCCGCGCCGCAGATAGTGCTCTGTCATCTGTGGCATCCTCGATCACGGCCTGTACGCCCCGGCACCGGATGTCCTGCCGTTCGCGGTGGAGATCGTGCTGCTGCTTCCGGCCCGCGGCGGCAATCACAGGACTGCCGGCCGCATCTTCAAGGACCCGGTGGCGCCCCCGTCGCCCCGAGATCCCTGCCACGATGTGGGCCACCTTCGCGACCAGTGGGACGTCGAGCTTCCTCGCGTTCGCCGTGATTGGGCTCTGCCTCACCCTCATCCCCACCTACGTCACTACTCTCGCAGGCAGCAAGAACCTGCTTCTGGGCGGTGCCGCCGTGGCACTGATGCTGCTCTGCTCTGCTCCGCGCTCGCCCAACTCCTCGGCTACGGCAAACAGGCCCGAAACCTGGAGCTTGCCGGCCTCCCCCTCCTGACCGCCGGACTGGTACTGCTGGCCCTCGCGGGCGGTCTGTCCTCGCTGCCATTGCTGCTCGTCGCGACCGTGATCGGCGGCACCAGCCAGGGACTTGCGTTCCTCGGCGGTCTCACTGCGGTCAACCAGGCCGGCCCCCACCGACCGCCGCGCCGAAGTGCTGTCCAGCTTCTACATGATCATCTACCTCGGCGTCGGCCTGCCGGTCATCGGCGGCGGCGTCCTCGCCACCGTCACCGGACTTTCATCGCCGTGCAGTGCTTCGCCGCCGTGGCCGCTGCACTCTGCGTGGTGGTGCTGTTTGTCCTCGCCCGAGGGCATCGCCGCGCTTCTGCCGTTGCGTCGTCGGCTCCCATCGATACCGCCGCTAACTGGCGCCAGGCCACAACCACTTTGGTGTTCTGCCTGCGGTCGGTAGAGCGGGCCCGGCTACCCATCGAGGGCAGCACATGGGATGGGTACGTGATGAGTACTGACCGCCTCGGTCAGGTCGGCCTGCCGGATGGCAGGGCCTACAAGTCTGCTCCGGTGGTGAACATCGCGGCCATGGCGGCGAACATCCGGGTGTGTGCTTGTGCGGCTTCGGTGGCTACGAGCCGCCGCAGCGGCCATGGTGCGTGGATGGTCAGCGTTTCCCGGATGGTGGTCGCGTCGCCGGTCGGGGTGAACGTCACCTGCCCGGCCAGCCGGATTCGCGGCGCCTGACGCGCGAGCGTGGCGATCGGACCGTCGGGTGGTGCGGAGATCCGTACCCGGTAGGTAAAGCGGATCCGCAGGCCCGCCACGACCATCCGGTCGGTGACAAGGTAGTCGGTGATCACGGTACCGTCCGCTGCGAGGGCGGTGCCGACCTGGCGCACTGCGACGATCAGCGGGTGGACCAGGCGCAGGTTGGTCAGGTCCAGGTACCAGGCGCGGACCGCCGCCGGCCGGCCCGGGATGGTGGCGGTGATGACACGAGACACGGTGCGCGACATAGCGCCTACACTGCCATCGAGGGCGTGGCGGTGGAACGGTGCAGCGACCAGCTCATGATCGCCCACGCTCGTCGGCTTCTCCGGACGCCGCGCAGGCGCTCCACGAGGACTGAAACCCACGCGGAGTGACCGTGCGCGGTCAGGCCAGCGCACCCGGACAGCGGCAGATCCGCGCACCGCGACAGTATGCAGATCGTCTGGCCACGGCGGGGCGGAGCCGAGACCGACCGGGAGTCGTCACCGGTGGCCATCCCCGGTGCAACTGCGTACAGGTCGCTCAGGGCGTTTGGCCGGACCAGCACAGGTGCACTCCCGCATCCGCCGGCCAAGCGAGCGCCGTGGAAGTGGCTCGATGACGGGGCCAAGACGCTTCATACGCGTCGTTCGGGTTGCCCGCCTTCTTCGGCGCGCGCAGGGCCGAGGATCTTCCGTAGATCCGCCATCCCGTCTTCGCCGAGCAGAGCGGGGGCGGTCTCCAGGATCAGCTGGACGCTCTCGCCGATCTGCTTCTGCATCGATGCCAGGGTGGCGCTGTCCAGCTCCGGTGTATCGCCACCGTCTTCTATCCGCGCATTGCGCACGATCGCGATCTGCTGCTCGCTGAACAGCCGGGCAGCCAGCGCCGCGACGATACGCTGCCGCGCTTCCGCCCGGCTCATACCAGCCCTGTACGCCTCGATAGCGGCAGCCACATCATGCGACGCATCCACAGGCATAACCTCCACCACACCGGCCTCCACCGGCACGGCTTGCACCAGCGCGGCGTCTGCTGGTGCGGCTTCCACCGCGGTGTGCGACTCGACCTCGACGACCGGCTTGCCCTTTTTGCGAGTCAGCCTGTTCCACGCTGATGACGCGGTTGACCCGACAGCCGAGCCGGCCGACGCCACCGCGGAGCCAGCCGATACTGCGGCCGAACCCACGGCAGACCCGGCCGATACGGCAGCCGTACCGACAGCGGAGCCAGCCGACGCCACCACCGACCCGATAGCGGAGCCAACCGATATCGCAGCCGAGCCCACGGCAGAGCCAGCCGACGCCACAGCCGATCCGACAGCCGGGACGGCCGACGCTACCGCCGAGGCGGCGGCCGGGACGGCGGTTTCGGTCACCCACTTTTCGACGTGCGGCTTCGCCACTTCCATGACTTTCAGCGTCACCGCGGCAGCGACCGCGACAGCAACCTCGCGCAGGAAGTTCTCGCCCCCGTCGATTGGGCGGAGAGTAACGTGACCCAGGTTGTTCGTGGCGCCGTCACGGGTCAGTGGGCTGAATGAACCGAGCTTCGTCGCCGATCGGGACAGATGCGCCCCGTCCTCCCAGTCGACCCACATCTTCTCCGTAGGCATCCGCCACCCCCGCAGCACTTTCCCACGGCGCCGCCAACCCCACGCCACGACACATCGAGCCACATCATCCCAGAAGCACCGCAGACCATGGCACCGGACAAGATCCGCAAAGCTTTGACCACTCCGGCGATTGCCACCTCGTTGACATTCGGGTCTCGACAGCGAACGCTGCCGTCAGCGGGCCAAGACGCAGCACTCGGTCCGAGTGCCCCCGGAATGCGGCAGATGCGCGCGTCGCCCTGCTCGAGCCTCGCCTTGCGTCGAAGCATGTGTGCGGCATGCTTCGGCCTGAGGCCGTCGGCAAGGGGCGGAGGTTCGCCGCGGGAGCGGTCGCGTTGCTACTCACCCAGAACCGGACTGCAGGCCGGTGTGCACGCCGAACAACACACAGCAGCCGTACCGTCCGGACAGATGCGCGCGAACATCGACCCAGCAGTCGTCTCCGCCGTGCCCGACTGAGGCACTATCGCGTGGTAGGCGTTGTCGGCATGAAAATAAATAGGAGAACCATGACGATCGACGCGGCTATCCCGACGCAGCCAAGGACGAGCCCTATCATCGCCTTGCCGTGGTCATTCGAGCTGCGCAGCCCGGGTCTACTTAACACGACCGCAGCGATTCCTAATAGACCTCCAATGCCGAAACAAACCGACAAGGGAATGGATGCGATGGCTAGTACCAGGGACGCGATGGTGGTCGTGCGCGTATCACGACCAGGTGCCGTCGTTGGCGCGGACGGCAGCGGCGGCACTCGCACGGTCGGGGATGACGGCGCCCTGGGATCCCAGCGGAACTGCAGCGGAAGATCTGCAAGTTGACTCATGAGCTCATCCGCCGTCTTCGCTGCTGTCACGATGCTCATCCGCTGCTCGAATTCGGGCAGGTCGAGATAGCCCTCCTGAAGGGCATTGCCCAGAAGGTCGAGGACATGAGTCCGTTGTGCGTTCCCGATGCGTTCGTTCATCTGGCTTCACCTGGCACCGGCGGATTCTCCCAGAACACACCCTGACGCCGCGTCCCCCGATTTACCGACGACAAGAGCACCCTCGGCCAAATTTTCAACGAATCATCGACGCCCTCCGTGACGTTCCGCAGGTCCGCGCGATGCATGCACCGAGATCGCGCCCGACCTGGACGAATACGTGCACGGCGGGGTGGACCGGCGGGTGGACCGGACCTGGCCGGCCCAAGCGCCGACGACCCGAACTCGCCGACCGTGCCGCGCTCGCGGCCTCCGGCGGGCCGCCGCGGTGCAGATACGCGAGCCGCAACGTCCGCACATCGGCATGTGTGCTCACCCGATCATGGCCGGAGGGCCTCGGCTGACGCCTTGTGATCGCCTTCCTCTTCCTCCAGCGAATGGCACAGGGGTGATCGGGTTGGCGCGGTAGGAGGCCGTTCTCATCAAAGATCGGTTTCGCTATCACGCTTGATATGCAGGTAATCCTCGTTCACCTTCAGTGTGTCGACGCTGGTGGACTGGTCCTGTACCACCTGGCGTCAATTGATGTTCGGAGGTAGGCGAGTACCGCGGTGACGCGGCGGTGGCTGCTGTCGTCCGGGGGCAGGTCGAGCTTGGTGAAGATGTTGCTGACGTGCTTGTGCACGGCGCGTTCGGTGACGTGGAGGCGGGCTGCGATCGTGCCGTTGGTGTGCCCCTCGGCCATGAGGGCGAGGACTTCCCGTTCGCGCGGGCTCAGCTCGTCCAGCCGGCTTGGTCGGCGGTCTGCGACCAGCTGTGCGATGACCAGTGGGTCGACGGCGGTGCCGCCTGCGGCGACGCGACGCATCGCGTCGAGGAAGTCGTCGACCCGCGATACCCGGTCTTTGAGCAGGTAGCCGACGCCGCCTCGACCGTCGGCGAGCAGTTCGGCCGCGTAGGCGCGCTCCACGTACTGGGAAAGCACCAGCACCGGCAGGCCGGGGTGGGTCTGGCGTGCGGCGCGTACGGCACGGAGGCCCTCGTCGCTGAAGGTGGGCGGTAGCCGGATGTCGACGAGGGCGATGTCGGGCCGGTGCTGGTCGACCGCGGCGAGGAACTCGTCGACCCGGTCGACGGCGGCGGCCACCTCGAAGCCGGCGGTGGACAGCAGCAGCCCGAGTCCTTCCTGTAGCAGCACGTTGTCTTCGGCGATTACGACGCGCACGGCAGTTCCACCCGCAGTGTCGTCGGGCCACCTGCGGGACTGTGCAATGTGGACCTTCCGTCCAGGGCTGCGGCCCGGTCTGCCACACCGGCGAGGCCAGTGCCGCCCGACGGGTCGGCCCCGCCCCGGCCGTTGTCGGTCACCTCCACCACCAACCGGTCGCCGCCTTGGTCGAGGGTCAGCGTGACCTCGGTGGCGCCGCTGTGTTTGACGACGTTGGTCAGCGCCTCGGCCGCGATGAAGTATGCGGCGCTTTCCACGGCGGCAGGCAACCGCATCAGTGCTCCGATCGACGTGCGGACCGGCACCGGGGATTCGGCGGCAAGTGTCCGTACAGCCTCGGCCAGTCCCCGGTCGGCGAGGATCGGGGGGTAGATGCTGCGAACCACCTTGCGGAGTGCGGCCAGGGTGTGTTCGACGCCGTCATGAGCCCGCTCGATGAGCTGGTTGGCGGTGTCCGGGTCGGTGTCGCGTTGCCGCTGCGCGAGGCCCAACTGGATCGCCACCCCGACAAGGCGGGCCTGTATGCCGTCGTGCAGGTCCCGCTCGATGCGGCGCAGCTCGGCTGCGTGGGCATCCAGGGCGGCCGCACGGGTGCTCGAGAGCTGCTCGACCCGCACGGTCAGGCGGTCGCGGGCCGAGGGGGCCAGCAGTACCCGGTATGCCTTGGCCTGTGCCGCCGCGAGAACCGGCCCGGCCCAGATCAGTAGTGCCGCCGAGCCGGCGGCGATTGGCAGCGGCACGGCCAGCGCCCGCGTCCAGCTGTCGATCGTGACGAAGAAGTTGATCGGGGCGCCGTCCGGCACCCACCACACCAGCGTGACGACGGGTGCGGTGATCGCGCACAGCCACGCGGCCAGGCAGCACAGGGCCAGCGAGGTGCCGGCCATGGCGTGCAGCACGAGCCATAGCAGGTCTCGCCATGTTGCCGGGTCACTTGCCAGCGTGCGCAGCTGCGCGAACGAAGAGCCGGAGGGCTCGGCGTACCGCTGCGGCACCGCACCCCCCAGCAGTCGTCCCGCCCGGCGCCGCTCGACGGCGACCAGCAGCCGGACGACCCGTATCGCCTCCACCAGCAGTGGCACCCCGATCAGTACAAGGCACAAGGCTCCGGCCATCGCGAGGGCGAGCATCGCGCCGGCCGCGGCCACCGCCGTGACACCGCCGCGCAGCAGGTACGCCGTCGCCCGCCCCGCCCGTCGCATAATTCCATTGTCGTCGACCGGCCCGGAGGTAGCGGTGGCCGTCATTCCCGGCTGCCGGCGAAGGTCACGGCGGGCTGTCGGGTGGCCGCCAGGGTCGTGAGGATGCTGGTCACCCCGACGACCAGGGACGTTCCGGCGAAGAGGGCGGCGAACAGCAGCCACGGTGCCGGCTGCGGCCAGCCCGCCGAGTACGACCCCCGCGACGACGACGGCCAGCGATTCCCACAGCCCGGCCACTGTGGACACCCGGCCGAGCCCGGCCGCCCGGATACGGTCGGCGACCGCGGCTGGGTCGACGTCGACGTCGACGTCGACGTCGACACGCACCATGTACCGCTGCTCGCCATGACACCAAGTCCAGCGCGAAAAGTTGCCGGTCACAGTGACACCACCCGGCGTCCTGTGGTGTAGCTGGCACCACCCCGCTTCCGGATGACCGCGACACTGCGCAGGCCTCCGGTGCGCTTCTACCGTCAAGTCCGCGTCAGACGTCATGGGACGCCGACAACACACCGACACCCAGCCAGCGTCGGATGCGGCTGGCGAATTCATCCGACAAGACACCTTGTGATCGGCGGACCGAATGACCATCATGATCGATGCACGAGCGGCAAGCCTCGGGGATCGCCTGAGAAAGCGAGGCCTGACGGCCTTCCTGCTGATCTCGTTCGGCATCGCCTGGGGCTGGGAGGCGGTGGCCCACCTGGTGCTCGGCTGGTCGCTGGTCAACCCGCTGGTGCAAGTGCCGGCCGGGTTCGCGCCGGCGATCGCGGCGCTGGTGGTCCGGCGCTGGGTCACCCGGGAAGGTTTCACGGACGCCGGCTCACGCCTGCGGCTGCGCGCCGCCTGGCCGTACTATCTGCTGGCGTGGCTGGGCCCGCTCGCCGTCGCCGCCGCGGTGGTTGGCCTCGCCGCGGCGACCGGGCGATGGAGGCCTTCCGTCGGCGCTGTAGGGGACCTGGTTCCGGGCGTACCCGTCTGGGCCGTGCCGCTGCTGCTCTGCGTGCTCGCCCTGATCACCACCGTGGTCTTCTGGGGCGAAGAGTTCGGCTGGACCGGATATCTGCTGCTGCGCATCTGCCCTGGCCGTCCACGCCGCGCCGCATTGGTGGCCGGCCTGATCGCGGCGGTCTGGCACTACCCGCTGGCTTTTCTCGGCTACGTCGAATACCGGCATCTGGCCTTGGGCCTGATCGGATGGACGGTGTGGATCATGTGCCAGGAGATCATCCTGGCCTGGCTGCGGGCCCGCAGCCGCAGCATCTGGCCGGCCAGCCTGGCGCACGCCGGTAACAATCTGGTGCTGGCCCCGCTGACCACCGCGCTGCTGCTCGGCCCGGGAGGCTTCGGCGAGAACGGCATACAGCTGCTGATTGTGCTGGTGCTGGCAACCGTCGCGGCCGGCCCGTTCCTGCGAACCGGCCGGGAACAATGAATCGAAGTCTTGCATCGCTGCCGGGATTGGCGCGTAACCGGTCGTAGCAGGACCTGAGCGCGATGGTGAGCGCGTCGATCAACGTGCTCAGTGTGTACCGGGCCGAGGCGACCAGCCGGATGCTGCGCACGTCACCGTTGACGAAGTGGCCGAGTTCGTGGGCCAGCAGCGCGATCCGCCGCTGTGGGGGCAACGCGGCCCACAGCGGCAGGCCGACGCACAGCACCCGGCGTCGGCCCCGGGCGGCCGGCCGACGCGTTGACGTCAGGTTCCACTCGCAGGCGGTGCACCACGGTACCTCCGGCGCCGCCACCACCAACGGCGCCGAACAGCTATCAGGGTGGTTACCCGCCGCCGCCAAACATTCGGGTCAGTTGTTTGACCGAGGAAATCTGACCGGTGGCGGCGTCGTGGGGCGCCGCCACCGGCTGGTGCGACGTGCCGGGGTGCACGGCAGACAGGGCGGCCAAGAGGGCGAGCATGAGCAGGGCGTCCCAGTTGCTGAGGACCGCGCCCGCGAGGCCGCCGGGTTCGTGCGGGTTGTAGGCGTAGAACGAGATGACGCTGAAGGTCACGGTGAGGTAGACGACGGCTGCGCCGAGCAGCGGCGGCCAGCGCAACGGTCGGGAGCCG
>NZ_JBEPDB010000129.1:0-16612 GCF_040300025.1 Dactylosporangium sp. NPDC000555
CGAGCACGCCGGCCGGGGGCCCGGGGTGCCGCTGATCGCCGCCGCCCTGCTGTTCGCCGCCGCCCACCCGGCGGCCGCCTCCGTGCTCATCGGGGCCAAGTCGGCCGCCGAGATCGAGCACAATCTCGCCGTGGCGGCGCACCCGATCCCCGCCGCGTTCTGGGCCGACCTGCGCGACGAGGACCTCGTCGGCGCCGACCGGCCGCTGCCGGCCGCCTGATCATTCCGAACCGCACGATTGACCGCCAGATGCTCACGACTTACCTTAAGTCGTAGGAAAAGTCGCTCTCGCTTCGCACCCGACACCCCCGAGTGAGGAACCGACATGCCATTCCGAACCCGCTCCGGCCCACTGCTGGCCGGCCTGCTCGCCGCAGGTCTCGCCCTCATGGCCGGCTGCTCCAGCAGCAAGGACACCCCCGACGCGGCCGCCACCGGCGCCGGCGGCAAGGTCGAGCTGACCTTCTGGGACTGGGATCCCAACATGGACAAGATCGTCGCGCTGTGGAACGACGCCCACCCCGACATCCACGTCACCGTGTCCAACCCGGCCGGCGGCGATCAGCTCGTCAGCAAGATGATCAGCGCCCACCAGGCCAAGAACGGCCCCGACATCGCCAAGGTCGAGTACCAGTCGCTGCCCGCCCTGGTCTCCAACGGCGTCGTGCGCGACATCACCGAATACACCAAGCAGGCGGTCGCCAACTTCGACGCCGCCACCCTCAGCGCCACGAAGCTCGAGGGCAAGGTCTACGGCATCCCGCAGGACGTCGCCCCGCTGATGCTGTTCTACCGCGCCGACCTCTTCCAGCAGTACGGACTGACGGTCCCCACCACCTGGGAGCAGTTCGCCCAGCAGGCCGCCGCCTTGCACCAGAAGGCGCCGAACGTCGCCATGACCAACTTCGACGCCGCCGACCCCGGCTGGTTCACCGGCCTCGTCCAGCAGGCCGGCGCCGACTGGTGGAGCGCCAGCGGTACCACCTGGAAAGTGCACATCAACGGGCCCGAGTCGAAGAAGGTCGCCGACTACTGGGAGGGCCTGGTCAAGAACGGCCTCGTGCTGAAGAACCCGTCGTTCTCGCCGCAGTGGAACAAGCAGATGAACGACGGCAGCATCGCCACCTGGATCTCCGGCGCCTGGGCGCCCGCCCAGCTCGGCGGTATCGCACCGCAGACCAAGGGCAAGTGGGCGGCCGCGCCGCTGCCGGCCTGGACCGCCGGCGACAAGACCACCGGCATCTGGGGCGGCTCCGCGGTGACCGTCACCACCGACTCCGCCCACCCGGCCCAGGCCGCGCAGTTCGTCTCCTGGCTCAACTCCGACGACACCGCCGTCGCCGCCCAGGTCGAGAACATCAACGTGTACCCCGCCTCGACCTCCGGCCGGTCGCTGCCGATCCTGCAGAAGCCGCCCGCCTTCCTGCCCAACCAGCCCGACTACTACTCCGTCGTCAAGTCCGTCGCCCCGTCCTCGCGCAGCTTCTCCATCTGGGGCCCCAACGTGACGGTCACCTTCCGCGGCTACACCGATGCCTTCGGCCAGGCCCTGCAGAACGGCACCTCCTTCAGCGCCGCCCTCGACACCATCCAGGACAGCACCACGGCCGACATGAAGAAGCTCGGCTTCACGCTCGGCTAGCGCCTGTTTCATGACTGGGGTGGGCGCGAGGCGGAGTCCAGATTTCGTCTGGTGGTGGCCCGCGGGAGCCAGGCTACCGGTGTTGTAACCGGGCTTGCGCGGGACGCCGCCAGGCGGAATCTGGGCCCGCCGCAGCCCCGCCTCAGTTATGAAACAGGCGCTGGCCCCGTGGCGGGCCGCCGGTGCGCCGGCGGCCCATCACCCGACGACAGAGGCGTACGAGATGACGACGCAACCCCTCCGACGGCGCCGGCGCAGCGCCCTGCCCTATGTTCTGGTCCTGCCGGCCACCCTGCTCTTCGTGCTGTCCATCCTGGCCCCCGGCGCCTACGCCGTGCTGCTGAGCCTGCAACGGCGCAAGGTCGCCGGCGGGCTGCTCGGCGCCGGCTCCAAGGTGGTCTTCGCCGGCCTCGACAACTACCGCCAGGTCCTCGCCGACGCGGAGCTGTGGTCCAGCGCCCTGCGCATGCTCGCGGTCGGCGCCATCACCATCCCGGTCACCATCGGGCTGGCGCTGCTGTTCGCCCTGCTGCTCGACACCGCCAGGGCCCGCTTCACCCGCGCCGCCCGGCTGCTCATCTTCCTGCCCTACGCGGTGCCCGGCGTCATCGCCACCCTGCTGTGGGGCTTCATGTACCTGCCCGCCACCAGCCCCATCGGCGGCGACCACCTCGACTACTTCGGCGTCACCGGAATCTTCGGCTCGGTCGCCAACATTGTTGTCTGGGGCGCGGTCGGCTTCAACATGGTCGTCATCTACACCGCCCTGCGCGCCCTGCCGCCGGAGATCTACGAGGCGGCCCGCATGGACGGCAGCTCCGAGCTGCAGATCGCGCTGCGCATCAAGGTACCGCTCGTGCTGCCCGCCATCACCATGTGCACCCTGTTCACCGTGCTCGCCTCGGCCCAGCTGTTCAACGAGCCGAACACGCTCAAACCCCTGTCCAACGCCATCTCCTCGACCTGGGTGCCGCTCATGAAGGTGAACACCGACGCATTCGTCAACTCCGACATCCACACGGCCGCGGCCACCTCCGTCGTCCTCGCCGTCGCCGCGCTCGCCGTGTCGTTCGTCGCCGCCCGCATCGTGCAGGCTCGCGTCGCCGGGGCCGGCCGGTGAGCGCCGCGACGGTCACCGCCGCGCCGCCCCGCACCGCGCCCAGGGACCGCGAGCCCGGCGGCCGCACCCGGCGCGGCGTCGCCGTGCTGCCCACCGCGGCGCTCGTCCTCGGCGCCGTCTACTGCATCGTGCCGACGCTGTGGATCCTCATCGCCGCCACCAAGTCGCCCGCACAACTCTTCTCGACCGCGACGTACCTGCCGAGCCTCGACGACGGGCTGGTGCGCAACGTGCGGGAGCTCTCGGCGTACCGTGGCGGGATCTTCTGGCGCTGGATGTTCAACAGCTTCCTGTATGCGTTCGTCGGCGGGGCCCTGGCCTCGGCGGTCTCCGCGGCGACCGGATACGCGCTGGCGAAGTACGAGTTCGCCGGGCGCGCCGCGCTGTTCAACGTCATCCTCGCCGGCGTGCTGC
Organism: Dactylosporangium sp. NPDC000555; assembly: GCF_040300025.1. NCBI lineage: Bacteria > Bacillati > Actinomycetota > Actinomycetes > Micromonosporales > Micromonosporaceae > Dactylosporangium > Dactylosporangium sp. NPDC000555. Next base: position 3,177 of record NZ_JBEPDB010000129.1, read on the forward strand.
TGCCGCAGATCGTGCTGGCGATCCCGCAGTACCTGCTGCTGTCCCACGCCGGCCTCACCGACAGCTACCTGGGCGTGATCCTGCCGCAGCTGTTCAATCCGTACGGCATCTACCTGTGCCGCATCTACGCCGCCGCCTCCGTGGACGACTCGCTGCTGGAGGCCGGCCGCCTCGACGGCGCCGGCGAGTTCCGGCTCTTCCGCTCCGTCGGCCTGCGGCTCATGGTGCCCGGCCTGATCACCGTGTTCCTGCTGCAGTTCATCGTCATCTGGAACAACTTCCTGCTGCCGTTCGTCATGGTGGCCGACGACGACAAGTTCCCGCTCACGGTCGGCCTCTACAGCATGCTGCGCCACGGCGCGGCCGAGGCCTCGCTCTACTCGCTGGTCATCACCGGCACCCTGCTGTCGGTGCTGCCGGTCATCGCGCTGTTCCTTTCCCTGCAACGGTACTGGCGGATCGACCTCGTCACCGGGGCGGTCCGATGACGGCCGCCCCGCTCGCCGTATCGCCGGACCGGAGCATTGCCCTGCGGTACCGGTGGCGGCCCTATATCCTGACCGCAGCCGCGTTGCCGTCCACCCCACCGAGCCCCGCACCAGCGGGCGCCGCCGGCGCCGCATCGGCGTTCGCCACCGACCCGAAACGGAAGCCCACCCCATGCAGAAGCTCTCGCTTGACGCCCGGGTACGCGAGCACCTGGAACGCTCGGCCGCCACCTCCGCCGGCCGTAGCGCCGAAACCGTCTACGGCGGCCACGAACACGCGCTGAGGCAGACCCTCATCGCGCTGCGCGCCGGCGCGACTCTGGCCGAGCACGAAAACCCCGGCGAGGCGACGCTGCTGGTGCTGCGCGGGCGCGTGCGGCTGCACAGCGGCGAGACGTCATGGGAGGGCAGAAGCGGGGATCTGCTCATCGTGCCGTCCGCCCGGCACAGCTTGGAAGCCATCGAGGACGCCGCCGCACTGCTGACAGTCGCCAAGACTTCCTGACGCGGTTCTGATCACCGCCGACTTCGGCTGGCGGGAAGGATGGGAGTATCGGCTCGGCCCCACGAACCGGGTCGTGGCCTGACGCCGTATCCGCGTTCGCACCGGCGCCCTGCTGTCGGTGCTGCCGGTCATCGCGCTGTTCCTTTCCCTGCAACGGTACCGGCGGATCGACCTCGTCACCGGTGTCCGCCAGCTCTACGGGTTGAGCAGCTTTTCCGTGAGGTCCATCAAGCGTTCGGCGTTCTGCGGGTCCAGCGTGGGGAAGCTGGGCGGAAGTCGCTTGTTCCGGTCAACGGCGGTCAGCGGCGCGGTTGGCGGCGCGTCCACGAACCGGTGCATCGGGGCCACCGCGTCCGAGACGGGGCGGGCGGCCACCGACGCCACCGCCAGCAGCCCGCGGACGACCAGCGGGAGCTGGCTACGGTCGCCGCTCTTGGTGAAGCCGGGATGGTAGAGCACGTAACGGGCGCGGCTGCCGGACCGCTGGGCGAAGCCCACCCCGAGCAGATCGTTGGCCCGACCCGCCTGCAGCTGTGCGGCAACGGCCGAGTAGCCCGACGCCAGTTGCGGGTCGGCCCAGCGTACCCCGCCCTTGGTGACGCCGACGCCGGCGATGTTCACGATCACCGGCGCGGTGGCCCGCTCCAGAGCCGGACGCAAGCCGAAGCTGAGCAGATAGCGACTGAGGTAGTAGAGCGCGAACGTGCGCTCCAGACCCTCGGCGGTCACGATCCGGCGCGGCGCCACAGCATTGGCGAACAGCGTCAGCGCGTCCACGACGTGGTACTCGGCGAGGATGTGCTCGACGACCTGCCGCGTCTCGGTCACGCTGGAGAGATCGACGGGAAGGAAGGCGATTGAGCCGTTCGCCAGAGCCTGGCCGCGTTCGCGGTTGCGGCCGAGCACCAGGACCCGGTCACCGCGTGCGGCCCGCCCGAGGGCGAACGCCCGTCCCATTCCGTTGGTGCCGCCACTGACCACCACGACGCCCATGCCACCTCCACTATGGTTCTCCGCTGGCCATACTCATCTTGGGCAGACGATCGCGGAGGCGAAAGAAGGCACTTTCATGGCTACAACGAACACCGGTGTGCGTGCCTCGCTGGGCGGCCACCGGTTGCCGAGTCCGGTTCCGGCCGGCGAGTACGAGCGTTGTCCGGTCACTGACGTGCTGCGGCTGGTGAGCGACAAGTGGACGCTGTTGCTGATCACCCTGCTCGGCCGGCAGCCGTACCGGTTCAATGAGCTGCATCGGGCAGTGGAGGGCATCAGCCAGCGGATGCTCACCCGGACGCTGCGCACGTTGGAGAGCGACGGACTGGTCGAGCGGGAAGTGTTTCCGACGTCGCCGCCGGGTGTCGAGTACAGGCTGACACCGCTCGGCGTCAGCCTGCTGGCGCCGCTTTCCGAGCTGGCCGGCTGGGCGGTCGACCATCACGCCGAGATCGCCGCGGCACGCCGGCGACCCACCTGAGCTAGGCGTCGTGGACCGCGTCGACGCGGCCGTGTTTCGCGGCGTCCTGGAACGCGGCGAAGTCGCTCTCGTTGAGGTCGGCGTACGCCTCGGCGAAGTCGGCGATCGCCTGGTCGAACCTGTCGGAGCCGCCGAGGTAGGCGGCGAGGGCGATCCGGTCACCGGAGCGGGCGTGTGCCCTGGCCAGGGTCCATCCGCACAGCCGAGCGTAGAGCGTCATGCCCTCGGGACGCATCCGTTCGATCGGTACGGAGAACTTCCAGTCCCGCAGCTGCCGGATGTAGAAGTCGCGGTCGCGGTGGTCGTCCGGCTCGGCGACGCGTGTCCAGCCGAGGAAGATGTCGCTGGCGGCCTGCATCAGACGTTGCCCGGCGACGACGCGCTCGCCCTGGTTGCTGTGCCCACTGCGCCCGCAGTAGGCGGCCAGGACGGACGGCTGAGCTTCTTTGGCCTGCAGCAACAGGGGCTCCTGGCCGTCAACGGCGGTCAGCAGAGCGATCCAGGACCGGGTGCCGACGCTGCCGACGCCGACCACCTTCCGGGCGACCCCGTCCACCGAGAACTGATCGAGCAGATGCCGGCGGTCCGGCTGCACGCTGTGCCGATACTTGGCCAGTACCGTGCGGACCAGGTCGTACACTCCGTCGGTCTGAGCCTGCCCGAAGAGCTCTTCGATCGGCACGGTCGTGGGTGGCCTGCTGATGATTCTGCGCCGGCCGTCGACCATGGTGGTGAGTTTGCCGAGTGCCTGCATGCTGTCGCGGGCGTACGCCTTGCTCAGGAGCGCCTCGGCTGCCTTCAACCGCTTCGGCTTGATGACGGACCTGAGTTGTGTGATGTATCGCTGGACGTCGACGCTCGCGTACCAGACGTCCATGATGGGCTGCCGGGCAAACTCCCGCATCGCCGTGCGGTAGCGTTCGGCGACCACCACGGCGGTCGCGCGTTGTGTCCTGGCGGAGAGTCCGAGGTCTCGTCCCGCGACGACGAAGCTGGTGGCCAGGCGTTTGACGTCCCATTCGAACGGGCCGGGCAGGGTCTCGTCGAAGTCGTTCAGGTCGAAGACCAGCCGCCGCTCCGGCGAGGCGAACGCGCCGAAGTTCAGCAGGTGCGCGTCACCGCACAGCTGTGCCCGCAGGCCGGACACCGGCGCCGAGGCCAGGTCGGCCGCCATCGGCAGCGCGGCCCCGCGAAAGTAGCTGAACGGGGAGACCAGCATGCGGCCGTGCCGGATGGGAACCAGTTCGGCCACCCTCGACCCGGCCTGTCGCAACAGGAGGCCGACCGGATCCCGCGACGGCGCGGTGCTGAGGTCGCCGTGCGACTCCAGCGGCATCACCGTACGCGCCTTCTTGCCCAGCCCGACGCGCCCGGCCCGGTCGGCCCGTTCGCCGTTCGCTGAACCACCGGTCATCGCGCCCTCCCAACTCAGGCATGCCTCCGCAATGGTTTCGACCAGATGGGAGGTATCGCCCTCACGATCAGTGGATGATTCTGGCCTTCACCGGCAAGTGGCATCTGACGTTCGGATCACTTGGTGAGGGTGAGGAAGAAGTCCCGGATGTCCTCGGCGAGCAGGTCTGGCACCTCCATCGCGGCGAAGTGGCCGCCGCGTTCGAACTCCGTCCAGTGCCTGATGTCGTACAGCCGCTCGGCCAGCGGCCGCACCGACTGCGTGATGTCGTGCGGCAACACCGCCACGCCGACCGGCACCGGGCACGGCTCGCTCTGCCGAGGAGTCTCGCGGTGCAGCCGCGCCGAGGAGGCCGCGGTGGCGGTCAGCCAGTACAGCGAGATGTCGGTGAGCATCCGATCGTCACTGATCGGCGAGCGTGGGTCCGTCCACTGCGCGAAGCGCTCGGCGATCCAGGCCAGCTGGCCGACCGGCGAGTCCGTCAGCGCGTAGCCGATGGTCTGCGGAGTGGTGGCCTGCAGAGACTGGTACGGCGGGCGATTCGCCATCAGGTGCCTGACCTTGTCCAGCCGGGCTTCGTCCGTTTCGGACAGTGCGATGCCGGCGTCCGGGGCCGGCCGGGTCGGCAGGTAGTTGACGTGCACCCCGACGACCTGCTCGGGTGCCACCGCACCGAGCGTCATCGAGATGCCCGAGCCGAAGTCGCCACCCTGCGCGCCGTAGCGCTCGTATCCGAGACGGCGCATGAGCTCGGCCCAGGCTTGTGCGACCCGGACGATGTCCCAGCCGCGCTCGTGGGTCGGCCCGGAGAAGCCGTACCCCGGGATGGACGGAACCACCAGGTGGAAGTCGCGCGACAACGGCTCGATCACGTCGAGGAACTCCAGGAACGAACCGGGCCAGCCGTGGGTGAGGATCAGCGCGAGCGCGTCCGGTTTGGATGACCGGACGTGGACGAAGTGGATGTTCTGGCCGTCGATCTCGGTGGTGAAGTGCGGAAGCTCGTTGAGCTTTGCCTCGTGCTCGCGCCAGTCGTAGCCGGTGCGCCAGTATTCGGCCAGTTCCTTGAGCCGCGCCAGCGGGAATCCGTAGTCCCATCCGGCGCCGGCGACCTCGTTGGGCCAGCGGGTGCGGGCGAGTCGGTCGGTCAGGTCGTCGAGGTCGGCCTGAGGGATGTCGATGCGGAACGACTTGATCATGGTCATGACTCCCGGAGCGGTTCATTCGGCGCACAAATGTTCGGCCGACTAACGTTAACTCGCCAAACGATACCGCTATCGTTAGTGCGCCGAACGATTCGTTAGACTTGTCACATGAGGAACCCATCCGAGGAGACGCCCGCCAGGTGGGGGAGCCTGCCCAGCTGGCTGCTCACCCAGGCCGCCAGCCACGCGCACCGCCTGGTGGGCGACGGGTTCTTGTCCGTCCAGGCCCGCGGCTACCACTATCGCCTGCTGGCGACGCTGGAGGAGTTCGGCCCGGCCAGCCAGGCCGATCTGGGCCGCCGTAGCGGCATTCACCTCAGTGACATGGTCGCGGCGATCAACGAACTCGCCGATCGCAAACTGGTCGAGCGCGCCACGGACCCCGCCGATCGGCGGCGCAACATCATCTCGCTGACCGCCGCGGGCAAGCGGCAGCTGCGGCGACTGGAGAAGCGGCTGGCCGAAACCCAGGACGAGCTGCTGGCTCCGCTGTCACCCGAGGAGCGACAGCGGCTGACCGAGCTGCTGTCCAGGCTGTTGGACCACCACAACAGGCGAGCCGGCACCGCCGACGAGCCGTGGCGCTGACCGGGAACGCGCCCAAGCATTCCTCGAAGAATTTCACGACGCCGATTTAACATATGAATTCTATCGGTGAAGTAGGATATGCTCCATGTTCGTACCGTCGCGAGCCTCATCACGCCCGCAGCGGCGCCGCGCGGTCAGCGTCGGATCGCTCCTGCGCGTTGTCCTGGAGCACGGACCGCTGCCCCGCAGCACGATGGCGCGGCTCACGGGCCTGTCGCCGGCGTCGGTGACCGGCCACACCGCCGAGTTGCTGTCGCTCGGCCTGCTGACCGAACTGCCCGAGGCCACGGCCACGAACGGGATGGGGCGGCCGTTCCTGCCGGTCGACCTGGACACCTCGGTGGGCATCGTCGCCGGCATCCACTACGCCATCCCGCACGCCACCGTCGCGCTGCTCGACATCCGCGGGCGCGTGCTGGTCGAGCGCATGATCCCGCACGGTGACGCCGGCGCGGACCGTATCATCGAGCGCAGCGCCGACGCGCTGGCGCGCCTGCTGTACGAGCATCCGCACGGCGACCGGCTGCTGGGCATCGGGATCGCGACCGGCGGCTGGGTCGACCGCGACCACGGCACGGTCGTCGAGCACCCGATGCTCGGCTGGCGCCAGGTGCCGGTCGGCGCGATCTTCGCCCGCCGGTTCGGGGTGCCGGCGCTGGTCGACTCGCACTCCCGGGCGCTGGTGCGCGCCGAGCAGCTGTTCGGCCATCCCCGATCGCGGGAGAGCGTGCTCGCGGTCTTCATCGGCAACGTCGTCGACGCCGCCTTCGCCCTCGGCGAGCAGGTCCACCACGGGCCTCGCTTCCAGGCCGGCAGCATCGCGCACCTGCCCGTCGCCGGCAGCAACGAGCCGTGCTCGTGCGGCCGCGTCGGTTGCCTGCAGGCGACGGTGTCGGAACGCCGCCTGGTGCGCCGCGCGCACCGGGCGGGGCTGATCGCCGAGCGGTCGGTCTTCGAGCTCGTCGACGTCGCGGCCGCGGGCGACCCGGCCGCCCGCGAGATCTTCCGCTGGCGGGCCGAGATCGTCGGACGGGCCATCGCGCCGATCGCGGACCTGTTGAATCCGGAGTTGGTACTCCTGGTCGAGCCCGGTCTGGCCCGGCTGCCCGACTGCCTGGCTACGCTGCGCGAGCAGGTCGCCAGGCACAGCGCGACGGTCACCGACCCCGACCGGACCGTGCTGATGTCGAGCTTCATGCACGCGCCGCTGGCGATGGCCGGCGGCGCGGTCATGCTCGACGCCCTCTACACCGATCCGTTCACCGTGATGGCTTTCGCGGAGGCGTCCTGAGCTGACGGCTCAGGCGGTGCGGGCCGAGGCCTCGTACCGGCTCGCCGGGCGGGCCAGCCCGTAGTGCTCGCGCAGCGTGGTGCCCTCGTACTCGGTGCGGAACAGGCCACGCTCGCGCAGGATCGGCACGACCTGGTCGACGAAGTCCTCCAGCCCCGACGGCAGGGCCGCGCCCATCACGTTGAAGCCGTCGGCCGCGCCGTTGTCGAACCATTCCTGCAGCACGTCGGCGGTCTGCTCCGGGGTACCGATGAACGTCCAGTGACCGCGGCCGCCGCCCAGCCGTCCGATGAGCTGGCGCACGGTCAGTCGCTCGCGCCGCGCCAGGTTCACGATCAGGCTCGACCGGCTCTGCGCGCCCTCGATCGAGGCGCTGTCCGGGATGTCGTCCGGCAGCTGCTCGTCCAGGACCAGCCGGGCGACCGGCACCTCCAGAATCTCCGAGAGCTGCCCGAGCCCGAACTCCGGCACGATCAGGTCCTCGAGCTCCTGGGCCTTGCGTTGCGCCTCCGCCTCGGTCGAGCCGAGGATCGGCACGATGCCCGGCAGGATCTTGACCGCGGCCGGATCCCGGCCCAATGCGGCCGCCCGCGCCTTCAGATCCGCGTAGAACTGCTGGGCGTCGGCGATCGTCTGCTGCGCGGTGAAGACAGCGTCGGCGTAGCGGGCGGCGAAGTCCTTGCCGTCGTGCGAGGAGCCGGCCTGCACGAGCAGCGGGTGGCCCTGCGGCGGGCGCGGCACGTTCAGCGCGCCCTCGACCTTGTAGTAGTCGCCGCGGTGGCCGATGGCGTGCACCTTGGCCGGGTCGATGTAGCGGCCGCGGGCCTTGTCGGCCAGCCGGGCGTCCTCGTCCCAGGAGTCCCACAGCTTGCGGGAGACCTCCACGAACTCGGTCGCCCGGCGGTACCGGTCGAGGTGGTCCGGGCGGTCGCCGAGGCCGAAGTTGCGCGCGGCGTCCCGCCCGGCCGTGGTGACGATGTTCCAGCCCGCCCGGCCGCCGCTGACGTGGTCCAGGGAGGCGAAGCGGCGGGCCAGGTTGTACGGCTCGTTGTACGTCGTCGAGGCGGTGGCGATCAGCCCGATCCGGCTCGTCGCGGCCGCGAGGATCGTCAGCAGGATCGTGGGCTCCAGCTGGCCGGCCGGGCGGAACTCGATGCCCCGCCACAGCGCGGGGCCGTCGGCCAGGAACAGCGAGTCGAGCTTGCCACGCTCGGCGATCTGGGCCAGGCGGATCCAGTGCCGCACGTCGACGTCGGCGTAGGGGTCGCTCTCGGGCAGCCGCCACGCCGCCTCGTGATGCCCCGAGCTCATCAGGAACGCGTTGAGATGCAGTTGCCTCGTGGTCATGCGCCCTCCGCTTCGCTCCGGACCAGTCATGCTCGCCACCTCAGTACCTTCGACTCGATGAACAGCAACAGGTAGTTGAACGCGACGCCGATGATCGACACGGTGAGGATGCCGGCGTACATCTCGGGGATCTGGAAGTTGAACTGCGCGGAAATGATCATGTAGCCGAGGCCGGCCTTCGCACCCACGTACTCGGTGGTGATCAGTACGAGCATGGAGCCCGCGCCGGCGAGCCGGATGCCGGTGAAGATCGTCGGCAGCGCCGCCGGGACGATCACCTTGGTGAAGAGCTTGATGTGCGGCAGCCCGAGCGAGCGGGCCGACTTGATCAGCAGCGGGTCGACGTCGCGGGCGCCGCTGATCGTGTTGTACAGCACCGGCCAGAAGCAGGCGTAGGCGATGATCGCGATCTTCGACGTGTCGCCGATGCCGAGGATCAGGGTGAAGACGGGCAGCAGGGCCACCGCCGCCGTGTTGAGGAAGATGGCCAGCAGCGGCGAGAGAACCCCGGCCACCGCGCGGTACCAGGCGATGAGCAGCCCCAGCGGCACCGCGATCGAGATGGCGATCGCGAAGCCGGCCAGCGAGCGGTGCAGGCTGGCCCAGATGTTGGTCCACAGGTCGCCGTCGACCGCGAGTCCCCACCAGGTGACCAGCACCTCGTTCAGCGGCGACAGGAAAGCCCGGTCGACCCAGCCGACCGTCGGCGCGATCTGCCACAGCGCGAGGAAGGCGGCGATGGCGACGATCCGCCGCACGCCGGAGCCGAGCAGCCGGCCCGCCCGCCGCAGCGGCGCGCGCCCCGGCGCCGGGAGGTTGGGGACGACGCCCGCCGGTGTCCCCGCGAGGCCGTGCGGCTGGTCGACGACCGCGATCGTGGTCTCAGACACCGGCGGCCACCGCCTTGCCCGCCACGTAGCCCGAACCCTGCGTCTCGAAGGCCTTGCGCACCTCGTCGTGCAGCAGCTCCCAGATCTCGCGGCGGTAGCGGACGAACTCCGGCGTCGAGCGGGGGTCTCCGCCGCCGCTGTCCGGCAGCTCGATGTCCACGATGCGCTTGATCCTTCCCGGCCGTGCGGTCATCACCGCCACCCGCTGGCCCAGGTACACCGCCTCTTCGATGCTGTGCGTGATGAACAGCACCGTGGTGCCGGTGCGCCGCCAGATCGACAGCAGGTCCTCCTGCAGCGCCTCCCGCGTCTGCGCGTCCAGCGCCGCGTAGGGCTCGTCCATCAGCAGGACCTCGGGCTCGTACGCCAGGCTGCGGGCGATGGCCACCCGCTGGCGCATGCCGCCGGAGAGCTCGTGCGGGTAGCGGTCGGTGAAGGCGGTCAGCCCGACGAGCGCCAGCATCTCCCGGGCCCGCTCGGCCCGCCGCCGGCGGGGGACACCCTTGACCTCGAGGCCGAACTCGACGTTGGCCTGCGCGGTCCGCCACGGGAACAGGGCGTACTGCTGGAAGACCACGCCGCGGTCCAGGCCGGGGCCGGTGACGGGCCGCCCGCCGATGGTCAGCTCACCGGAGGTCGGGCTGGTCAGCCCGGCGATCAGGTCCAGCAGCGTGGACTTGCCGCACCCGCTCGGGCCGACCAGCGCGAGGAACTCACCGGCGGTGATGTCGAGGCTGATGTTCTCCAAGGCCGTCAACGCGCCCGAGTTGCGGGCGGGGAACGTCTTGGTGATGTTCCTGATCCTGATCTCGGTGCTCACTTCGGCGCCCCGGAAGGCAGCGCGGGCGAGGTGGCGTTCGGATTGAACTCGTTGGTGTAGAGGTCCGACGACTTCGGGGCCTGCTTCACCGACCCGGTGGTGAGCAGCCAGTCCTGCCACAGCGCGAAGTCGCCGTCGACGATGTAGCCGTGGTTGGACGGCACGCCGACGCTCTGCCAGTACTTCAGCGTCGCCGTCGTCTCGTTGGACCGGGCCCGCCCCTCGACGATCTTCGTGAACGTGGCGATGACCTCGTCGCGCGGCGTCGCGCGCTCCCACTCGATCGCCTTGCCGACGCCGCCGACGAAGGCGCGTACCGCCGCCGGGTTCTTCTTGATGAAGTCGTTGCGGAACACGTATTGTCCGCCGTTGAACGGTCCGTACAGGTCCACCTGCGTGAACAGCGGCCGCAGCCCGCCGGCGGCCTCGGCCCGTTGCCGGAACTGCCCGGACAGCGAGACGGCGTCGATCTGGCCCTTGCGCAGCGCGTCCTCGGCGTTGGGCGGCGGCAGCGTCACCAGCTCGACCTTCTTGGCCTCCGCCGGGGACAGCCCGGCCTTGCGCAGCACGTTGAAGATGTCCGCCTCGTTCTGCCCGCCGAGGGTGTTCACGCCGACCTTCTTGCCGACCAGGTCCTTGGCGTCCTTCAGCGGGCTGCCGTCCAGCACGTAGTAGCCGGTGAACTCCTTGTTGTCGCTGCCGTAGTAGTTGATCACCGCCTTGATGCCGGCGCCGGAGCTGACGAGCTTCTCCACGGCGCCGCCGAAAGCACCCCCGAACTCGGTCTCGCCGGTGGCCGCGGACTGGATGTCCTGGGGCCCGCTGATCGTGTTGCCGACCCACTTGAGCTTGACCTTGCCGTCGAAGTAGCCGAGGTGCTCGGCCACCTCCGGCAGCGTGACCTGGTTGGTCCAGCCCTGGTACCGCAGGGTGGTGACGCCCGAAGCGTCGGGCTCGCTGCCGCTGGCCTTCGCCGAGCCGCACGCCGACAGGGCGGCCGCCGCGACGGCGAGGATCGCCAGCGCCCCGGCCGCGGACCGGCCCCGTTCGTTTCGCAGACGCACGAGCATGCTCATGTTCCCTGTTCTCATATTCATGGCCTGTGGGTTTCTGGCCGTCACGCGACGGCCGGGACGGAGACGGCCGGCGTGTAGTGCGAAGCGTCGCCGGAAATGGAGTAGCTCGCCTTGCCGTGCACGCCGACCGGGATTTCGCCGGCGACCGTGACGCGATTCAGGCGGCGCGGAAGATCGTCGTAGTTGTCGATCGCGTAATGCTGGGTGATACGGTTGTCGAAGATGACGAGCTCATTCGGCGACCACCGCCACCGCAACACGTTCTCGGGCCGCGTGACATACGACTGCAACAGCCGGAGAATGTCGCGCGACTCGGTGTTGGAAAGCCCGACGATCCGGCTCGCGAAACCGCCGATGAACAGCCCCCGCTCGCCGGTGAGCGGGTGTACGCGCACGACGGGGTGCACCGTCTCGTAGCCGATGGAGGTGAACTGCGCCCGGCGCTCCCGCGCGTGCTCGTCCAGCGACTCCGGCGGCACCGCGTAGTCGTAGTCGTTGGTGTGCACCGCCCACAGCGTCTCGGCGAACGCTCGCAGCGGCTCCGGTAGGTCCCGGTAGGCCGCGGCTGCGTTGGCGATCAGTGTCTCGCCGCCGTACGGTGGCAGCACGATGCTGCGCAGCGTGCTGACCTGCGGCGGGCTGACCACGAAGGTGACGTCCGTGTGCCAGTGGTTCGCCCGGCCACGCTCGCTGTCGACCGGCAGCACATTCGGCGCGCCCGGCTCCGACGGCACCGTCGGGTGGGCGGTGGTGAGCTCGCCGAAGTAGCGGGCGAAGCGCTCCTGGCCGGCGTCGTCGAGGTCGACGCCGGAGAACACGAGCGCCTTGTGCTCGTTCAGCGCGGCGCGGATCGCGGCGACGGTTTCCCCGTCCAGCTCGTCGGCGATGTTCACGCCGCGGACTTCGGCCCCGATGCGGGCGGTGACCTTACGGACGGAAAGTGCGGTGAGGCTGCCTGTTGTCATCGCGATTTCTCCTCGGATCTGCGTTCGGGCACGCGAAAGACATCGTTGCGGCCGTCATGCGGCCGTACGATTGTGAAGATGGCGCGGTGAGACCGGAAATCACCGCACCGAAGAAGCAGTGTCGATCAACGACACTGCATGGACACCGACAACATGTTGTCGATGACGCGTCGCCTCGTGAAGGCGATGTGTCGGGGCGAGAAGAGTCGCCCGGGTCCGGTCATGCATCGATCGTCGCCGTGCGCCGATACGCGTGTCAACTTTCCACGGAACTAAATTAAGTCGATTCCCCTGGGCTCCCGGGGTGGCCGGGTCGCACCGCGGGTGAACGACGCGGTGCAACCCGTACACGTCGTTCCAGAACCGCGCGGTCCACATCGGACAACACCGCGACGAACAGGGAACGAGGTGTCGGCACAACGGTGCCTCGAAGTGTATGGTGTACGATGTACCATATGAGGCTGGCTCCCGTTCAGCGTACCGACACGGTCGCCGACAAGGTCTACGCGCAACTGCACCATGCGATCGTGACCCGGGCGCTGTCCGCGGGTTCACGGCTGACCGAGGCGGGCGTGGCTGAGCAGCTGAAGGTGAGCAAGACGCCGGTGCGTGAGGCACTGCTGCGGCTGCGGGAGATCGGACTGATCGAGCCGGATGGGCTCAAGGGCAACCGTGTGATCACGGCGTCACCGCAGGTCCTGCGGGATGCCTTCGAGACCCGGCGTGCGTTGGAGGGCTTCGCGGCCGGAGTTGCCGCAGACCGAGCCTCCGATGCCGCACTCGAGGCCATCCGCCGTCTCGCCGAGCAGTCCCTGGAGCAGGCGGCCAAGGGGGCGTTTGATGGCTATCTCCGCATAGACGGGGAGTTCCACGCCGCTGTCGCCGAGGCGTCGGGCAACAAGCGGATCGCCCGATTGATCGAGGACGCGGCAACGCTGATGCGGGCCCTGCGATACATCGATGTCCCGCCGGAGTCCGGTGTGCTGTCCACCGCTCGCCAGCACGTGGACATCGCCGAAGCGTTGGCCCGGCGGGATTCCGCGGCGGCGACGCGACACATGCAGGCTCATCTCGACGCGGTCGAGGAGTTGTTCGGCGCCCACGAACTGGTGGGCAAGCGGGCCGGGTAACCGCGTCACGGCGGCCTGCCGAGCTCACTCGAGATCGCAACACTCAGGCCATCGCGGCGCGGCGTTGCCATGCGCCGTCACGCCTGCCGTGACAGATCGGCTGACGTTCCACTGTGGACCTGATACGACGCGGGCCCGCCGGTCCAAGGGCCGGCGGGTGACCCGGCCGCGTGACCTGCCGGTCGGCGGCCGCCGACCACTCCTCGGGTGTGCAGGCCCCCCCGGCGCGGGCGCGCGCCGGGC
>NZ_JBEPDB010000130.1:0-16161 GCF_040300025.1 Dactylosporangium sp. NPDC000555
CCGGCTCGCGCTGCCGCTGCTGGCCGCGGCCCTGGCCCCGGCGCCCGCCGCGGCCCGCGGGCCCGCACGGCTCACGTCCATGAACACCGCCGACCTGCAGCGGGCCGCCACCTTCCCGAGCACGACCGGGCCGCACCGGCGTGCCACGTCCACGAATGCCTCCGGGCCGCACCGGCCGGGGACGGACGCGAACAGCGCCGGGCCGCCCCGAGCCGGCACCACCGCCGGCACCGCCGAGCCGCATCGGGGCGGCAGGGCCGCGGGCGGCGGCGCGCCGAGCGGGTCGACGCGGCGGCGGGGCGTGCCGGGCGGCCCAGGTGGACCGGGTGGACCGGGTGGACCGCGAACGGCGGGGACGCCGTCCCGGCCCGAGGGCGTGCGGTTCCGCGCGGCCGGGCTCGTGCACGTCGCCCGGGCTCGGGCGCTCGTCGCGGCCGGCGAGCTGGACGAGGCCTGCGTCGCGGCCTCCGCGGCGCTGGCGGGGTGCGTCTCCAGCGGGTCGGTCCGGGTGCTCCGAGATCTCGAAAGGGTCCGGCCAGGATTGAGATCTGGCACTCTTTATCGCGATTTTTCCGAAATGTACGAATCAGTGCGGCGACTGTTGCCCGGTGTGACGGGCACCGCCGAGCCGGCGGGGCGGGCTTCGAGCTAGCGTCTCTGCCGTGACGCACCCCTACCTCGACCGGGCTGACCTTCGCGTGCGGGTCCAGCGGGCCCTCGACCGGTTCCTGCGCCGGCGGCGCGAGCGGCTCGCCGAGATCGAGCCCGAGGCGCTACTGCCTGTAGCCGACGCCATCGACGCGCTGGTGCTCGGGGGCGGCAAACGCCTGCGGCCGGCGTTCGCGTACTGGGGGTATCGCGGGGCCGGTGGCGCCGACACCGACGAGATCGTCGCGGCCGTGGCGGCGCTCGAGCTGGTGCAGGCCAGCGCGCTCATCCACGACGACGTGATGGACGGGTCGGAGACGCGGCGCGGGGAGCCGGCGGTGCACCGGCGGTTCGCGAACCTGCACCGGGCGAGCGGCTGGCGCGGCGACGGCGACGGGTTCGGCACGGCGGCGGCGATCCTGCTCGGGGACCTGTGCCTGGTCTGGTCCGACGAGATGCTGCACGCCAGCGGGGTCGACCCGGTGACGCTCGCCCGGTCCCGGCCGGTGTTCGACGAGATGCGCAGCGAGGTGACCATCGGGCAGTACCTCGACGTGCAGACGCAGGCCACGGGCGACACGTCGACGGCCCGGGCGAGCCTGGTGGCGCGGTTCAAGTCGGCGAAGTACACGATCGAGCAGCCGCTGGTGTTCGGCGCGACGCTGGCCGGGGACGCGCCGCTGGCCAAGGCGTACTCGGCGTTCGGGCTGCCGCTCGGCGAGGCGTTCCAGCTGCGCGACGACGTGCTCGGCGTGTTCGGGGACCCGGCGGTGACCGGCAAGCCGGCCGGGGACGACCTGCGCGAGGGCAAGCGAACCTACCTGATCGCGGCCGCCATCGAGAGCGCCGGGCACAGCGTGTTCGACAACCGCCTGGGCGACCCGGGCCTGGACGCGCAGGGGGTGGCCCTGCTGCGCGGGACGATCGTGGACAGCGGGGCGCTGCACCGCACCGAGGAGCGCATCGCGGAGCTGACCGGGGCGGCGCTGCGGGCGCTGGACGCCGCGGAGATCACGGACGAGGCCCGGGAGGTCCTGACGGGCCTGGCCCAGGCGGCGACCCAGCGCGCGGTCTGAGGCGGGTCCACAGCGACAGCGTGCTGAGCACCAGGGCGAACCCGAACGCGAGGTCCTCGACCGGGGCGTGCGCCACGCGCATCCCGAGGATGGCCGACGGGCTGTAGAGCACGACACCGCGGCCGGTGAGAATCCCGTTGGACAGCAGCTGGAAGGCGAGCACGATCGGGTACGCGAGCCAGAACACGCGGCCGAGCACCAGGCGCGTGCGCAGCAGCGCCACATCGAGTACCACCGCCGAAACGACACCGATGGCGGCGGCCGCCGTGTAGGTCATCGGCGGGACCAGCGCCGCAGCGTCTGCCGGGTCGCCTCGAAACCCAGGATCGCGCACACCGGCACGACCAGGAAGAACAGCAGCTCCTCCAGGGGCAGGCCGCCGGGCAGGACGATCCCGGTGATCTGCCGCGGGTCGAAGGTCCAGTGCCCGGCGCGGATCGCCAGCAGGTCCCAGGCCACGAAGACGGCCGCGACCGGTGCGACGGTCAGCACGAGCCGCCGCACCTGTCGCAGTACACCCACCTTGAGCACCGGCTCGAGCCAGAGCGCGCAGGCCAGGCAGCCGGCGAGCACCAGCAGGTAGGTCCAGCGCACCGTCAGAAGCCCAGCGCCTGGGCGCGCCGCTTGACCTCGGTGGCCCGGTTGCCGTGCAGTGCCTCGGCGGGGGTGCCGGGCAACGATTCGTCGACGGTGTAGAGCCACCGGATGGCCTCGGCGTCGTTGTACCCAGCGTCGTACAACAACGTCAGTACGCCCGGAAGGTGCTTGAGCACACCCGTTTCGGTGATGAAGTCCGCGGGGACGCGCAGCACGCCGCCCTCCCGGACGGCGATGAGGGAATGGTCACGGACCAGCTGGTGCACCCGGTTGACCGGGATCCCGAGGCGTTCGGCCACGTCGGGCATGGTCAGCCACTCGGCGGGGCCGACAGGTTGTTCGCTCACACCAGCAGATTAATGCGCACACGTCGTGAGGGAGGAACGGGCAGTGGGGCTTTGGCTCAAGGTCCACCGAGAGGTCGCCGGTGCCTGGCGCTCCGCGTGCTACGACGTCTGCCGGCACGCGAACCGGCGGCGGGCCGCGCAGCAGCGCCTGGCGGAGACGGCCGAGGTCGGGCCGCGCCGCCATCGCGGCCAGCACGTCATGCACGGCGCGTACCGCAACCGGGTCGCCGCCACCACCGGGGTCGCGCTGCTGGTCGCGGGCGGCGCGGCGGGCACCTACCTCGCCGTGGCGAGCAGCCTGGCGCCGCTGCGGCCCGAGCCCTACGAGACGCCGGTGGCGGCCCCGGCCGCGCCGGCCACGAGCCCGGGATCCGCGCCCTCGGCGATCCGGCCGGCGGCGCCGCAGCCGACCCAGGCCCGGCCGCAGGCGCACCGGAACACCTCCCCGCAGCTCGTGGTGGTGCCGGAGGTGCCGGCGCCACCGCGGGTCGTGGGAGAGCTACCGACGCAGCAGACAACGGCTCCGGAGAGCGCCCCGGCCCCGTCGCCGAGCGTGAGCCCCAGCGAGACCGCCGGCCCATCACCCTCCGTGTCGGGTCTGTGGCCCTCGCCGTCATGGACAAATCCCTCTAAACGGGGACAAATCACCAATGACGACGCCACGTCGGGACAATCCGGCGACGGGCGCTGACCTTCGGCCGCACCAGCCGTACACTCGCAGCCAATGGATACCACGGTCGCCGATCCACTGCTCGGTGCGCTTGTCGACGAGCGCTACCGCGTGCGCTCGCGTGTCGCCAAAGGCGGCATGGCGACGGTCTACACCGCGCTCGATGAGCGGCTCGAGCGCACCGTCGCGCTGAAGATCATTCATCCCGCGCAGTCGCGTGATCCGCAGTTCTTGGACCGGTTCACCGACGAGGCCAAGACGATCGCCCGGCTGACCCACCCCAACGTCGTCGCCGTGTATGACCAGGGCACGCACCGCGGCCTGCCGTATCTGGTGATGGAGTACGTGCGCGGCCAGACCCTGCGCGAGCTGCTCGCCGAGCGGCGCCGCCTGCAGCCGCAGGACGCCCTCGCGATCATGGAGCAGATGCTCGCCGCGATCGCCGCCGCGCACCGGGCGGGCCTCGTGCACCGCGACGTCAAGCCGGAGAACGTGCTGGTCGCCGAGTCGCCGGGCGAGACGCACAATCTCATCGACGGCGTCGTCAAGGTCGCCGACTTCGGCCTCGCCCGCGCCGTCGAGGCAAGCGCCGACGAGACCGGCTCGCACCTGATGGCCACCGTCGCCTATGTGGCCCCCGAACTGGTCACCGACGGGCACGCGGACCCGCGCACCGACGTCTACTCGGCCGGCATCGTGCTGTTCGAGATGCTCACCGGCCGGGTGCCCTACGAGGCCGACCGCCCCGTCGAGGTGGCCTGGCAGCACGTGGACCGCGACGTGCCGTTCCCGTCGCGATACGTGCCCGGGCTGCCGCCGCAGCTCGACGACCTGGTGGCCCGCGCGACCCGCCGGGACCCCGGCGGCCGCCCGACCGACGCGGGCGCGATGCTCGCCGAGGTGCAGTCGGTCCGCGAGGACATCGGCACGGCGCTGACCACCCGGGCCCGCACGGTCTCGCCGCCGACCGTGGTGGTGCCGCGGGTCGAGTCGGTGCCGCAGACGTATCAGGCGACTCACGCCACCCAGCGCCCCTCGTGGGCCCGGCTGCCCGCCTCCGCTCCCGCGCAACCGGTGAACCGCCGGCAACGCACCGAACCCGGCCCCGGCGACGGTATGCCGGGACTGCTCGAGCGGATCAACACCAACCCACGAACCCGGCTCGCCGTGATCGCGGCGATGCTGACGTTCGGCCTGCTCGTCGCGATCGGCGGCTACTGGTTCGGCGTGGGGCGCTACACCGACGCCCCCGACCTGACCGCGAAGTCCAAGGACCAGGCCGCGCACCTGGCCACCGTCGGCGGCTTCAAGGTGAAGTTCGCCGACCCGAAGTACGACACGAAGGTCCCGAAGGACCAGGTCCTCTCCCAGGATCCACCGCCCGGCGGGCGCATCATCGGCGGCGGCACGATCACGTTGACGCTGTCGCTGGGCCCCGAGGTGTACAAGGTGCCCGACATCGCCGGCAAGGAGTGGGACCTCGCGCAGGTCGACCTGCAGGCCATGAAGCTGACCGGCAACCGCGCCGAGCGGTTCGACGACGCCGTGCCGGTCGGCTACGTCCTCGACACCGACCCGAAGATCGGCACGGAGGTCAAGCCGGGGCAGGCGATCACGGTCTACGTCAGCAAGGGCCCCAACCCGGTCAAGGTCCCGAAGCTCGTCGGCAAGCAACTCGACCAGGCCAAGCAGGATCTCGCCAAGGTGAAGATCTCGCTCGGCAAGGTCGAGGAGATCGACAGCGACAAGCCCAAGGGCGAGATCGTCTCGCAGAGCATCGCCGACGGCAACAGCGTCGCCGACGGCATGGTCATGGATGTGCAGATCTCCAAGGGCCCCGCGCAGATCCCGATGCCCGAGGTGCGCAACATGGCACTCGACCAGGCGCGCGCCCAGCTCGAGGGCCTCGGCCTGGTCGTCGACGCGCAGGGCTTCGGCACCGTCCGCCAGCAGAATCCACCGCCCGGCACGCCGGTCGTCCCCGGGCAGCACGTCACCCTGTTCGCCTTCTTCTGATGCCTGACACCACCATCGCCCCTGTCGGCGGGCACGCGCCCGCCGCCGGGGGCCTGGCCAAGGCCGCGCTGCGCTACGTCGAGCAGACGAAGGCGACGGCGGTCCAGGTATACGTCTCCAATCCTCGCGGCTGGGCGCTGACCGCGGGCGACGCGAAGCAGGACGACGCGTTCGTCGAGGGCTGCGAGGACCACGGCGTGACGGCGTACATCCACGCGGCGCTGCTGGTAAACCTGGGCTCGCCGACCGAGGCGACCGTGGAGCGCTCGCTGGCCACGCTCGAGCACGCGCTGCGCCGGGGCCGGGACATCGGGGCCCGGGGCGTGGTGTTCCACGCCGGATCCGCGGTGGACGCCGACCACGCCGAAAAGGCCTTCGCGACGATACGCCGGGTGCTGCTCCCGCTCCTCGACCAGGCCGAACGGGAGGGCTGGCCGCCGCTGCTGGTCGAGCCGAGCGCGGGCGGCGGGCGGTCACTGGCGTCGCGGGTGGAGCACCTTGCCGAGTACCTGACGGCCGTCGACCACCACCCCCACCTCGGCGTCTGCTTCGACACCTGCCACGCCTGGGCCGCGGGCCACGACGTGGCCACGCCGGGTGGCATGACCGAGACGCTCGACGCGCTCGTCACCGCCGTCGGCCCCGACCGGCTGCGACTGGTCCACGCCAACGACTCGAAGGACGCCTGCGGCTCGACCCGCGACCGCCACGAGTCGCTGGGCAAGGGCACGATCGGCGCGGACGCCTTCGCGGAGTTGCTCAGGCACTCGGCGGTCCGGGGCGTGCCGCTGATCGTAGAGACCCCAAGCGGCACGGACGCCGCGGACCATGCGGCGGACATCGCGCTCCTGCGCGCCGCGGCACCAGAGGACTGACGCCCAGACCGCGCGGACGCCACCCGAGCGGCACCGACAAGCCGAGTCGGCACGCCCCCGATTTATTTCGATATTTCGCCATTTATCGTTATCCCGCTTGACATCGACGGTCGTGACCAGAAGTCTGGCGCCGTGAATCTGCGCCGGCGCCCACCCATGCCGGGTGTGGTCCTCGCGCCTGAAGCGCCTGAAGCGCCCGAAGCCCCCGCGGTGCCCGCGTGATGCGCCGCGACCTCGCGGTCCTCGGCGCCGGACTCGCGGTCTCGACCGCCGGTGACGCGGCCGCGCTCGTCGCGCTCCTGCTGCGGCTGGAGCCGCACGGCAGTGGCTGGGTGGCCGGGCTGCTGGCGGCCGAGCTGGTGCCGTATGTCGTGCTGGCCCCGATCACCGGACGTATCGTGGACCGGTTCGAGACCAGGGCGGTGCTGCTCGCCGCGCTGGCCGGGCAGGCGCTGCTGTGCGTGCCGCTCGCGTTCGCCACGCCGCTGTGGGCGATCATCGCGCTGTTCGCGGGCGTCACGGCGTTCTCCGCGTTCGTACGCCCGGCCACGGCCGCCCTGGTGCCGGCCATCACGGGCGAGGAGGGGGCCGCCCGCGGGTACTCCGTCCTGGCAACCGGCACCGGGCTGGGCTGGATCGCCGGGCCGGCCGCCGGCGGCTTGCTCACGGGGGCGTTCGGCTCGACGACCGCCGTGCTGATGGACGCCGTCACCTTCGCCGTGCTCACGCTGGCGTGCTCCACCCTCGCCGCCCGGCGCCGCCCGGCCGGCGCGACCGCCGCGAGTGCCTCGCCGCCGGCGGCCGGGTCGCGCACGCCGATCGACGCGGACACCGCCGGCACGCCGGGCGACTCGGACGCCGTGAGCGCGCCGCGGGCAAAGCCGGCGACCGGGGGTGGGCTTCGACTGATCTTCGCCGATCGGCTGCTCCGCACGGCGCTGGTCGGCAGCGCGATCGCCATCAGCAGCGGGGTGATCGACAACGTGGCCGCGCCGTTCCGGTTCGTGGGGCAGCTGGGGGCGAGCCAGTCGGGCTACGGCCTGTACCTCACGCTGTGGGGCGTCGGCGCGCTCCTCGGGGCGCAGATCCTGCCGCGCATCCGGATGAGCGACCACGCTGGCCTCGCACTGGGCAACCTGCTGACCGGGGCCGGGATCGCGGGCATCGGGCTGGCCCCGAACCTGACGCTCGCGTTCGTCGCGTCCACGCTCGGCGGGCTGGGCAACGGCCTGGCGAACGTCTCGCAGAGCGCGCTGATCAGCGGGCGTACGCCGGCGGCCCAGCATGGCCGGGCCTTCGCGGCGGCCGGCGCCGTGATCCAGACCGCGATCGGCGCCGGTACCGCGGCGGCATCGCCCCTCGTCGCCCTCCTGCACGCCGACGGCGCGATGATCGTCGCGGGCGCGCTGACCTGCGCCACCTCGGGCGTAGCGCTGGCCATTTCCGGCATTATCACGAAGGCCGGACCGGAGCCCCGGGATATCCGGGCTCAGGAAGACAGCAGCATCGGCAGGACCTTCACCGCGTGATCGATGCCGTCCTCGGTCTGGTCTAGATGCGTGACCAGGCGGACCAGGCGAAGGCCCAGCACCGACACCAGGATGCCGTGCTCGCGCGCCGCCGTGGCGAACGCCGGGCCGTCGACCGGGGCACCGGTCAGGTCGAGCGGGACGATGTTGGTGCGGATGCGGGCCGGGTCGACGACCCCGGACGGGGCCAGGGCCTCGGCGAGGCGGCGGGCGCGATCGTGGTCCTCGGCCAGCCGCGCGATGTTGTTGCGCAGCGCGTAAAGCCCCGCCGCGGCCAGGATGCCCGCCTGGCGCATGCCGCCGCCCATCCGCTTGCGTAGCTTGCGCGCCGCGGCGATGCGCTGCGCCGAGCCGACGATCAGCGAGCCGACCGGGGCGCCCAGGCCCTTGGAGAGACAGACGGAGAGCGAGTCGAAGAGGCGGCCGTAGGTTGCCAGGGGCACGCCGTCGGCCACGTGGGCGTGCCAGATGCGGGCGCCGTCGCAGTGCAGGTGTACACCCGCGTCGTCGGCGATCGTGCGGAGGGCCCGGAGGGCCGCCAGCGGCAGGACCGCGCCGCCCTGGCGGTTGTGGGTCTGCTCGACGGCGATCGCGCGGGTCGCGACGGCGACGAAGCCCTCGGGGCGGATCATGTCGGCGACCACGGCCGGGTCGAGGTCGGCGCCGACCGACGGCCAGGTGCGCGTCGACACGCCGCCGAGCGCCGCGGCAGCGCCGATCTCGTCGGTGACCACGTGCGCGGCGGCGTCGCAGAGCAGCTCCTCGCCGCGCGGCACGGCGAGCTGCAGGGCGATCTGGTTGGCCATCGTGCCGCTGGGCGCGAACAGCGCGGCCTCGTGGCCGAAGAGCCCGGCGACGTACTCCTGCAGCTCGTGCAGCGTCGGGTCCTCGTCGAACACGTCGTCGCCGACCTCGGCCGCGGCCATCGCCTCGCGCATGGCGGGCGACGGCCGGGTGAGCGTGTCGGACCTGAAGTCGACGACGACGTCAGCCACGCAGCATCTCCGCGACGAGGAACGCCAGCTCCAGCGACTGCTGGGTGTTGAGGCGCGGGTCGCAGGCGGTCTCGTAGCGGTCCGGCAGGTCCTCGTCGACGATGGCCTGCGCGCCGCCGAGGCACTCGGTGACGTCCTCGCCGGTCAGCTCCACGTGCAGGCCGCCCGGGTGGGTCTCCAGCTCGCGGTGGACCTCGAAGTAGCCGAGGACCTCGTCGACGATGCGGTCGAAGTGGCGGGTCTTGTATCCGTTGGACGACTCGTGCGTGTTGCCGTGCATCGGGTCGCACTGCCAGACGACCCGGCAGCCGGCCGCGGTGACCTTCTCCACGATCGGCGGCAGCGCGTCGCGGACCTTGGTGCTGCCCATCCGGGACACGAACGTGAGGCGGCCGGGGATGTTCTGCGGGTTGAGCCGCTCGAAGAGCTCCAGCGCCTGCTCCGGCGAGGTGGTCGGGCCGAGCTTGACGCCGATCGGGTTGGCGATGCGCGACATGAAGTCGACGTGCGCGCCGTCGAGCTGGCGGGTGCGCTCGCCGATCCACAGGAAGTGCCCGGACAGCCCATACGGCCGGCCGCCCGCGATGCGCACCAGCGGCCGCTCGTACTCCAGCGCGAGGGCCTCGTGCGAGCAGTACAGCGTGACGCTGCGTAGTGCCTCGTCGTCGTTGACGCCGCAGGCCTGCATGAAGCGCAGCGCCCGGTCGATCTCGCGGGCGATCGCCTCGTAGCGCTGCCCGGCCGGCGAGGTCACCACGAAGCCCTTGTTCCAGTCGTGCACGGCGTGCAGGTCGGCCATGCCGCCGCCGAGGTAGGCGCGCAGCATGTTCATCGCGCTCGAGGAGTTGGCGTAGGCCCGGACCATGCGCTGCGGGTCGGCGACGCGCGCCTCCGGGTCCTGGTCGAGCGAGTTGATCATGTCACCGCGATAGGCGGGCAGGCCCAGCGAGTCGAGCGCGGACGAGCGCGGCTTGGTGAACTGGCCGGCGACGCGGCCGATCTTCACGACCGGCAGCGAAGCGCCATAGGTCAACACGACCGCCATCTGCAGCAGCGTGCGGGCGTTGCCCAGGACGTGGGCCTCGGTGTTGTCGGTGAAGGTCTCGGCACAGTCACCGCCCTGCAGCATGAACGCCTTGCCGTCGGCGACGAGGGCGAGGCGCTCGCGCAGCTGGTCGACCTCGTAGGGGGCGACGATCGGCGGCACGGACGTCAGCAGCTGCCCGACCTCGTCGACGGCGGCCTGATCGGGCCACGGCGGGGTCTGGGCCCGGGGCAGCGTGCGCCACCGGTCGAGGCCGAACTCGTCGTCATCCTGGTTGCCCGGGACGGCGACGCGGGAGATCTCCGGACCGGGGTAAGTGAAGTGGTGCCACTCCTGCCGCATGAGGCAAAGCGTACCGATCGGGATCGGCGGGCGGCGCGTCGCCGTCCCGCCGATCCCGCGTGCTGGACTACATGTTGATCATGTGTCCGGCCAGCCCGTGGACGGCCTCCTTGACCGCCTCGCCCAGGGTCGGGTGGGCGTGAACGTTGCGCGCCACCTCGTGGACGGTGAGGTCCCATTGCTGCGCCAGCGTGAGTTCGGGCAGCAGCTCGGTGACCTCCGGCCCGATGAGGTGGCCGCCCAGCAGTTCGCCGTACTTCGCGTCGCTGATCAGCTTCACGAACCCGGTCGCGTCGCCGAGGCCGTGCGCCTTGCCGTTGGCGGTGAACGGGAACTTCGCGACCTTGACGTCGAAGCCCTTCGCGCGGGCCTGCTCCTCGGTCCAGCCGAAGCTCGCGATCTGCGGCTGGCAGTACGTCGCCCGGGGGATCATGACGTAGTCGAGCTCCATCGTCTCGGCCCCGGCGATCGTCTCGGCGGCGACGATGCCCATCGACTCCGCCGCGTGCGCGAGCATGAGCTTGGCGGTGACGTCGCCGATCGCGTAGATGTGCGCGACGTTGGTGCGCAGCCGCCCGTCGACGTCGATCGCGCCGCGGTCGGTCAGCTTGACGCCGGTCTTCTCGAGGCCGTAGCCGTCCACCCGCGGCGCGAAGCCGATGGCCTGCAGAAGCTTGTCCGCCTCCAGCGTCTGCGACTGGCCCTTCGAGGACACCGTCACGCGCACGCCGTCACCGGTCTCGTCGACCGACTCGACGCGGGTCGAGGTCAGGACCGAAATGCCAAGCCTCTTGTACCGCTTGAGCAGCTCCGCCGACACCTCGGCGTCCTCCAGCGGCACGATCCGGTCCAGGAACTCGACGATGGTGACCTTCACCCCGTAGTTGTGCAGCACGTAGGCGAACTCCACGCCGATGGCGCCCGCCCCGGCGATGATGATCGAGGACGGCAGCTCCTCGGTGAGGATCTGCTCCTCGTAGGTCACGACCCGCTCCGACAGCGTGGTGCCGGGCAGCAGCCGGGTCGTCGCCCCGGTGGCGATGATGCAGTTGGCGAAGGTGATGGTCTCGTCGCCGACCTGCAGCGTGTGGTCGTCGAGGAACGTGCCCTTGGTGTGGTACTGCCGGATCTCGTTCTTCTTCATCAGGTAGTGCACGCCCTTGACCCGCCCGTCGGCCACCTTGCGGCTGCGCTGGAAGGCGGCGGAGTAGTCGAACGTGACCTCGCCCTGGATGCCGAACGTCTTGGCCTCGGCGGTGAAGATGTGCGCCAGCTCGGCGTTGCGCAGCAGTGCCTTGGAGGGGATGCAGCCGACGTTGAGGCAGACGCCACCCCAGTACTTGTCCTCGACGATGGCGGTACGCAGGCCGAGCTGCGCCGATCGCACGGCGGCGGTGTAGCCACCCGGGCCGGCACCCAGGACGACGACGTCGAAGTGTTCAGTCATCGGATTCCTTTCGTGGATCCTCCGGCCTTCAGGCCGGAGAGGAAACGGAACCCCTGCGGAGCAGGGCGGAGAAGGCCGATCCGCCGCCAAGGCCGATCGGTGTGTCACAGCAGTGTTCACTGATGAGCGTTCTAGATTGTGAGCCGTGTCCAGGGGTGTGGAGCGGGCGTTCAAGTACCGCTTCTACCCCAACGTCGAGCAGGCGTCCGAGCTTGCCCGGACGTTCGGGTGTGTCCGGCTGGTCTACAACATGGCGTTGCGGGCCCGGACCGAGGCGTGGACGCTGCGCCAGGAACGGGTCAACTACACCACCACCAGCGCGATGCTGACCGCGTGGAAGAAGACCGAGGAACTCGCCTTCCTCAACGACGTCTCCTCCGTGCCGTTGCAGCAGACGCTGCGGCACCTGCAAGTCGCGTACGCCAACTTCTTCGCCAAACGCGCCCGCTACCCCACCTTCAAGTCCAAGAAGCAGTCGCGCCGCTCGGCGGAGTACACCACCAGCGCGTTCCGGTACCGCGACGGCCAACTCACGTTGGCGAAGATGACCGAACCCCTGCACATCGTGTGGTCCCGGCCCCTGCCCGACGGTGTATCCCCGTCCACGGTGACCGTCAGCCAGGACGCGGCGGGCCGCTGGTTCGTGTCCCTGCTCTGCGACGACGTGATCGAGCAGGTCCCGGCCACGGACGCGGTCGGTGTCGACGCCGGGCTGAACAGCCTGCTCACCCTGTCCACCGGGGAGAAGATCAGCAACCCGCGGCACGAGCGCCGCGACCGGGCCGCGCTCGCCCGCGCCCACAGGAACCTCGCCAGGAAGGTGCAGGGTTCCGCGAACCGGGCGAAGGCCCGGGTCAAGGTCGCCCGCGTCCATGCCCGGATCGCCGACCGGCGCCGCGACCACCTGCACAAGCTGTCCACTCGGCTCGTTCGTGAGAACCAAACGATCGTGATCGAGGATCTGACCGTGCGGAACATGGTCAAGCATCGCAGCCTGGCCCGCGCGATCTCGGATGCGGCCTGGCGGCAGTTCCGCACCCTGCTGGAGTACAAGGCCGAATGGCACGGCCGGAACCTGGTCGTCGTGGACCGCTGGTTCCCGTCGTCCAAGCTGTGCGCTGCCTGCGGTGCGCACGCCGAGCGGATGCCGCTGCACGTGCGGTCGTGGACGTGCCGATGCGGGCGCGTCCACGACCGTGACGTGAACGCGGCCCGCAACATCCTCGCGGAGGGGCTCTCCGTGATTGCCTGTGGAGGCGGTGTAAGACCTCAACGAGAGTCCTCTCGGACGGGGCAGTCGTCGGCGAAGCAGGAACCCCCTGGGGCGACCCAGGGAATCCCCGTCCCTTGAGGACGGGGAGGGTAGTCAAAGCCAATCCTTGCGTTTGAAGGTGACGTACAGCCCCACTGACAGAAGCACGATGAGCACCGCCGAGACCAGGAACCCCCACTGCTTCTCAAAACCCGGAAACGGCAGATTCTGCCCGTAGTAACCGGTAACGGCCGTCGGTACCGCGATGATGGCGGCCCAGCTGGTGACCTTCTTCATGATGCTGTTCTGCCGGTTACCCTGCACCGCCAGGTTGGACTCCAGGATCGTGGCGGTGAAGTCGCGCAGGGACTCGGTGAACTCCGCCACACGCAGAACGTGGTCGTAGAGGTCGTGGTAATACGGCAGCATCTCGTCGTCCACGAGGTGCTCGCGGGCGCGCATGAGGCCGTTGACCAGCTCGCGCATCGGCAGGGCCACCTTGCGCAGCCGGCCGAGGCTCTTGCGCAGCCGGAAGCTGCGCCGCTGCACCCTGCGGATCGCCTGCGGCGTCTCCTCGAACAGGTGGTCCTCCAGCGCCTCCAGCGCCTCGTCGAGCTGCCGCACCGCGTCGAACTGCCCGTCGACGACGACGTCGAGCAGGCCGTGCGCCAGGTAGGCGACCCCGTGCCCGGCCAGGTCCGCGGTGGCGTCCCAGTGCTCGACCACGGGGTCCATGTCGAAGTCGGCGGCGTGCACGGTGATCAGGGCCCGCTCGGTTGCGAACACCGACACCTCGTGAATGTCCAGGTCGCCGGCCGGCCGGTCGAAGCCGACGGCGTACGCGTTGAAGAACACGTGCGACGGGTAGTGGCTGAGCTTGGGCCGCTCGTGCGGCGAGGCGGCGTCCTCGATCGCCAGCCGGTGCAGACCGAACTCCTCCTGCACCCGCTGGTAGTCCTTCCGGTCCGGGTCCGCCAGGTCCAGCCACACCACCGTGCCCGGTTCCTCGAGGTGCTCCGATATGTCCTCGAGCGGGAAGTCCTCGGCTTCCAGCCGTCCGTCCCGGTAGAGCCGCGTGCGCGCCATACCGCCCATCAAAGCAGAAGGAGGCCCCGGCGACCGGTTTCGCGCAGCGGGATCCACAGTGGACCGTCGACCGCCGCCGCTCGGCGGGCCGCCGGGGTAAGACTGACCGCATGGAACCGCTCATCATCGTCGACGGTGCGAACGTGGTCGGCTCGGTGCCGGACGGCTGGTGGCGCGATCGCGCGGGGGCGGCGGCCCGGCTGCGCGACGCCCTGGCCGATCGCGACCGATCCGCACTTCCCGGGGACGTCGTCCTGGTGGTGGAGGGCGCCGCTCGCGGGGTGCCGCCGGTCGGCGGAGTGCCCGTCGAGGCGGCCCCGCAATCCGGCGACGATCACATTGTGGCGCTCGTGCGCGGCAATGTGGATCACCGGCCCGTCATCGTGGTGACATCCGACCGGCTCCTCCGGCAGCGAGTGACGCAGCTCGGGGCGAGTATTGTCAGCCCGCGCGAGCTTCGCGCCGCCATCTCATATGGTGGAAGAACTGACTCTATCTAGCAGATAGGATTTACGGGCGATGTCTGCGCTGCATGCGCGGGTGGTGATGTAACACGATGAGACGATCTTCCACAATATGGGAAGCCATTGACCGCGAGGACGGGCTCACCGAAAGTTATCGGGGTACCGGTCTCGTGAATTGCCGGTGAATACCAACCCAAAACGTCTGACTAATTAGTCTCGATCTATTATGTGCGGCATGTTACACGACTGTCGCTTCATGTGACGTTCCTGGTAAGGTCGATGCCATGTGCCATGAGGTGCAACTAGATCCAATGTGGATATCCCGCCGCGAGCACCATTTCGACGGCCTTTGTCGAGTGACCCCCGGTTGAAATGGGCGTTCATTCAGAAGGTTTTCGAGAGGATTAGAAATGGCCGTTTCGGTCGTCGGCGCTCCAGACGTCGCAACTTCCGTGGTCACCATCACCGTCCACATCACGCTCAACGGCGAGGAACTCCCACCGGAGGCATCCCGCTTGCTCAGCGACCTTGAGGCGCTCGCCGCCAGCCAGGCCACCCAACACATCCAGCGCAACGTGACGCTTCCGCGCACCGGCTCCGCACCTGCCCCTCAGGCCCGCGCCCTGCGCCTCGTGGAGGCCGCGCCGGGCGTCTCCGCCACGACGGAGCCGCCGACCGCTCCGGCCGGCGGCGACGCGAAGGCCAGGCGCATCGGCCGCGCCACGCCCGACGCGCCCTCGCTCTACCTGTGCACCGGCTCCCGCCTGGTCCTGCAGGACGGCGCGCCGGTGCCGCTGACCCGCCGGGAGTATGACCTCTTCCTCTTCCTGTGCGAACACCCGCGCCGCGTGTTCAGCCGGGCGCAGCTGCTGCGCCAGGTGTGGGGCTACGACATGGTCGGCACCGAGCGCACGGTCGACGTCCACGTCCGCCGTCTGCGGGTGAAGCTGGGCGACGCCGCACGCATCATCGCCACCGTGCGCGGCGTCGGCTATCGTCTCGACGATGACGCCGCCGTCCAGGTCGTGGTCCGCGAGGACTGAGCACGCGACCACCATCGCGACAGCGGCAGGCATCCTGCTGCTGGTCGATCTCCTGCGGGTCTGGCTCCCGTCGATCATCACCATCTTCGGGCAGGCGGCGTCGACCCCGGCCGAGCTGATGGGCCTGTTCGCGCTGGCCTGGTTCGTCGCCGCAGTGGGCACGGTACCGCTGGCCGCGCGCATCGGCGTCCGGCGCGTGGCCCTCGCCGGCGCCCTCGGCCTCGCCGCCGCCCGGCTCGCACTGGTCTTCGTGCACGGCGGCCAGCCGCAGCTGTACACCGCTTCGGCCGGCCTGCTCGCCGGCCTCGCCTGGCTGACCGCGACCGCCGCGGCCGGCGCCCCGGCCGGCGTCGGCGTACCGGCCGGCCTGGCCGCCGCGGCGCTCGAGCACGCCGCGCTGTCGACCGTGGACCTGTCCTGGCGGTCGTGGTGGTGGGCGGCCCCGGTCGCCCTCGCCGAGTGCGCCCTGTTCGTCTGGGCCTGCCTCGGTCGCCGCCGTGAGCCGCCCACCGCCACGGCCGCCGGCGGCGGCTGGTTCCTCGTCGGGCCGGCGCTGCTGCTCGCCGGGGTGTACGCGCTCTCGCCCGCCGTCACCGGCGTCGCCGCGTCCTACCGCGCCGCCGGATACGCCGAGACGTCGCCGGTCGCGCTGCCGCAGCTCGCGACGGGCCTGGTGGTGCTCGCGTTCCTGGCCGTCGCGCTGGCTCCGCGCGTGCCGTCCGGCCGGCC
>NZ_JBEPDB010000131.1:0-14796 GCF_040300025.1 Dactylosporangium sp. NPDC000555
ACCGCGAAAATCGTCGCCCCACGTTCCTCGATCCGCCGGTAGGCCTCCTTGAACAGATCCCACCACGGACGCACACCCTCACCGGTCGCCCAGTCGTCTCGACCCAGGTACACGACCTTGCTGATCCACGGCGCGTCACAGAATGCGGCGGCGAACGGGTGATAGGTGACCAGCGTCGCCGACTCCGGCCGCGGCTGCTGCTCACCACGGGCGCGGGCAAGTGCCCGGCCGAGCAGCACACCATATCGCTGGTAGGCCTGTTCGACAGTGCCCAGTTGTGTCGACTCGATCTTCCGGAGCCGGTGCGGCCGTGCCCGTACAACGGTCCGGCTGCGTACCGTCACGGGCTCGACCAGGCGCAACGGACGATGTCGTGCGACGGATGCGATGTATGAACGAAACGAGTCCGCGACCACAAGCCCGCCGACCCGCTCGTCATCGGCGAGCGCGAGGAGCGTCTGATCGGGTGGTCGGCAGAATTCGCGATCGACGGCGTCGTCGAACATTTCGATCGAGAATGTGAAGACAACGTCCGATTGGGTCGTCAACAGTCGCTCCTGCACGGAAGCATTCGAGGTCATGGATGCTAGAGCTCGGCAATGCTGATGCTGCCGCAGCGGCTGCGCCCGAGCGGCGGCGCGCTGCGGTCCTCCGTAGCTATGTCACAACAAGCCCGACGCTGCGGGCTTCATCCGAGGGGACGCCTGAAGTCCAACCGACTTGAACGAATCTCGTGCGAACTGCCCGGCGCCGCGTGCGTCGGGTGTTAACTTGCCGAATTGACGACGGAAATGGAACGCCATTGGTCCGACGCAGAATAATTCCTGAGGGGCTTGGAAGGTGTCAACCCCCGGTATTGGTGATTGTGACCGGCCGGGCGTGCCGCGGTGGGTGCCCGCCTCGGCCCGGGGCTGTGGCGGTGGTCGCACCGCGGGTCGACGACACACGCGTCGATGAGCGGACCCGACCGGCGGCGGTTCGCCTCGGCGATCCTGCCGGCAGCCCCAAATGGACCTCGGCAACGTCGGCCGGTAACCCGGAATCGGCACGGCCGGCAACACCCCGACGATCAGCACTGACAACGATCCTTGGACGCGATCCGGTAATGTGCATCTGGAACGTATGGGAATGGTAGCCGATACCGGGAACGGATGAGAACGTGAACATATTGGCGGCATCGAAAAGAATTGCACTCGTCGGCAGATCGAGAACCACCAAGCTCGTGGCTATGGGTGCGGCATTGGCGATCGCGGCAACCGGCTATCTCGTGGTGTCCGCAGTTGGCGGCGATCCACCGGCAGGTGCCAAAGCGATCCTCAACCTGCCGCGCATAGACTGGGAAGGCGGCCCCAGCTATTGGAAGCAGTTTGAAAAAGCCGACGCGGCGGGCTGGAACGACCCGAGCTATATCCCCATCGGCGTCTTCTACGGCAGGGCCGACTCATCGCACGTCGCCTCACTCAAAGACGCCGGCATCAACCTCTACATGAACGTCGAGCACGACCCCAAAACCTTCCCGCTGACCAACGTCACCAACGCCGGGATCTACGTGATGCCGGGCCCGGACTGGACGTTGGCCGAGGTGGGCAACAATCCCATGGCCGTAGGCTGGTTTGTGTCCGACGAGTGCGACATGGGCTACACGGAATGCACGCCCGACTGGAACCACGACAACGGTGAGTACGGTCGTCTGGCCGTCCAGCAGTCCTACGTCAAAAAGCTGCGCGGCTACAACGACGGTCGTTTCCTGCACGCCAACTTCGGCAACGGCATCTTACGGACCTTCTGGGCCAACAACACCATGGATGATCACATCAAGCTCATGGATTCCGCCAGTGCCGACAAGTACACCTACACCAGCCCGGATGTAGCCGGTCTCATCGACGGCTCGCATGATGCCCCCGACTGGCCCAGTGGCACGCCCGTCGCGCGCGCTTACTCCTATGGCTGGCAGGTCGACCAGATGAAGCGCTTCCAGGACCCGGCCAGGCTCAAACCGATCTGGGCGTTCGTCGAGACGGCCATGCCAAACCTGAACGAGGCGGGCGCTCGCACCATCGAGCCCGACCAGATCGAAGGGGCAGTCTGGTCGGCTCTCATTCATGAGGCCCGTGGTATCGCCTACTTCCAGCACAACAACAACGGCCGTTGCGGCGACTATTCAATCGTTCAGTGCCCCGCTGTTCATGCTGCGGTCAAGGCGGTCAACTCCAAGGTCAAATCACTCGCTCCGGTCCTCAACACCCAGTCGCACTACAACAGCACGCGTACCGTAAACGGTTTCACATACCAGTACTACACGTTCAACAATGGCACCGACACCATGCTCAAGACCTACAACGGCTCAGCCTATATCTTTGCCGGACTGGGCATGGGGGACGCTACGGGCAGCAAGACCTTTGCACTGCCTGCCGGTGTCAATGGCACCACCGTCACCGTCGTCGGTGAGGACCGCACCATTCCGGTGACCAACGGTTCGTTCGCGGACAAGTTTGCCCACGAATACACCCATCACGTGTACCGGATCGAACTGTGATCGGTGATCAGTACCTGTGGGCAGGCCCGAGTTTCACAGCCGCCTCAGTGATCGGCGAGGCGGCTCATGGCTTCCCGTCGAAGCGTCAACGGCGTTCGCGACTTCGCCGAGACCATGACGGCAATATCCTCCGGCTGAATCTTGGCCAGGAAGTCCGCCATCGTCCGCTGATCGAGCGGCGATGGGTCCCAGTAGCTGTGGCAGAGCGTGTCCTCGGAGGAGAATGAGTTCGCCGGCGCGCCGAGAATCTCGTCGACGTAGACCCCGTACAGAGTCCACTCCGAGAAGTGCAGCTGCCCGCCGACCGCCGTGGCCCACGAGCGTTTGGTGGTAGCTTCCACCCGCTGCAGCAGACTCCGCAGCACGGAGGGGTCCCAAGCCAACAACGACGAGACGTAGTCGGTGTACGGAGGCGGAGCCTGCGGCAGTCCAAGCAGGCGTCGGGCGGCTTGATGCCAGATGACGTGCCGTGGCAGCCGCTCGTCAATCTCCTTCGGCTTGCGGTAGAAGCGCACCACCTCGTCGCGCACGAAGGTCTCGGCGGAGAACGGCCGGCAGAACTCGATGTCGGAGTCGACCAGCACCACCGCGTCCGCGTCCGAGCCGGCCGCGGCGGCGAGCTTGACGATCTGTTGGATGATCCAGCCGCGCAGGGGTGGGAACGGACGCCGCAGGTTGATGGAGAAGTTCACCCCGGGAAGCGGCCGCACGGATCGTGGCAGGAACTCCGCCTCGTCGTGCACGTGCGTGCGCGGGCCCGCCAGCTGCCCGAACAGGTCCATGTCCTGGCGCGGCACGATCAGGTGGTGCTGCACGGAATCGGGCGAGAAGCGCAATACGGAGCGACTGAGATCCGCACAGAGTTCGTAGTCTCCGGAAAAACTCGGCGTGATAACGGCCAGTCGAGACATGCCCAGCTCCCTCTACTAACGCACGACGGCAGGTGACCACGCGTCGGTGATGAAGTGCGTCGGCGGGAGCCATTCAGACATCGCCGGCGGTCAGTGCCGCGCCGTCCCGTGTCAGCTCATGGACCGGGCGCTGGTCGTCGCGCCGCTCGATCTGATCGTCGACGCCGCGCTGTTCACTGACGACCGTGGTCTTGCCGATGGCGAGGTCCTGCACCGCAATCCGCCAATTTCCAGAGGCAAGACCCCTGTGAACCTTGAACCCTATCCGAGCTCTGTCCGGGCGCACTGTACCACGGGCCGCTGTTGAGGCGACCCGACCCGACCCGGCGCGTGCCAGCCGATCCGGGCCCGCGAACGCTCTTGCGGCCGCCGATCGTGCGGCCCTGCCTTGTCTTTCAGGCTGGGCAGAGCGAGAACGACCTGATAGCGTCAGGCGGTCAGGGGTCTCCACAAATGGACATGACCGGACGTTATGGTCGATCCTCGGTCTTCTACGGAGCTTGAGGCATGTCTTCAGCCGTGTCAGGGCCACATTGGACGCGACCGCTCCTTGTCGTCGCGATGCTGGCAACGGCCTGCTTGGCCGCGCTGGGCGTCGCATCTCGTCCGGCCGCCGCGGCGGTCGACTATGTGTTCAACGTGAACTGCCCGATCTCGCATTTCGGCAGCGACGACCCCATCGTCGCGCCCGGGCTGCCCGGCGCTTCGCACCGTCACGCTTTCTACGGCAATTCCACGACCGACGCGTTCAGCACGACGAAATCGCTCACGGCGTCGAAGTCGACGTGCGAGCGCGGCTTCGCGACAGCCGATCGCTCGGCGTACTGGGTCCCGACGCTGTACCGGAAAACGCCCGGCGGAACGCTCCAGGAGGTGCGGCTCTCCGCGGAGAACCAGCACTTGTCCGCCTACTACCGGCGCAGCGGTGGGCCTACGGGAGACAAGGTCAAGCCCTTTCCTCGGGGCCTGCGCATGGTTTCCGGGAGCCCGGGCGCCGTACAGCCGCAGAGCACGCTCGACATCGCGTGGCGGTGTAGCGGCGACGGCGGCGATTATGTCGCCGACATCCCGAACTGCTCGGCCGGGACGGTGCTCCAGGCCATCGTCGGCTTCCCGGACTGCTGGGACGGGACGAACCTTGACTCCGCGGACCACCGCTCGCACATGGCTCCCTCCACGGGCGACCGCGGGTCGTGTCCGAAGACGCACCCGGTGAAGCTTCCGCAATTGACCTTCGAAATCAGCTTCAACCTTCCGCCCGTGGCCGACGCGTCGTATGAGCTCTCCAGCGGCGGCCGCTACAGCCTGCACGGCGACTTCTTCGCCGCGTGGGATGACAAGGTGCAGTCCGCGTTGGTGAACTCCTGCCTGAACGGCGGTCGGTACTGCGAAAACCTCGAGCGGTCAAAGGTCGACCTCTCCGCGGCCGGTCCGGTGATGCAAGGCCTCGAGCCCGGCCAGAGCAGGCCGAGCGCGTCGACATCAGCGCCATCGGCGACCGCGTCGGCATCGTCGGCGTCGGCGGTGGCGGTGGAGCGCGGGGGTCAGGGGCTGGGGACAGTGTCCGGTGCTGGTCTTGCCACGGACCCTGCCCCTGTCGCGGCCGCCGAGCGGACCGACATGGGTACCGGTGTCCTGGTCGGCGCAGGCGCGGTCGCGGTGATCGGGTCGGTGGTCCTCTACTCGCGTCGCCGGCGCCAACAAGTCCCGCGCGGCGGCCGCTGGTAAACCCGCATCTGTCCCTCGGAATCCGGCATTGTCCGCGATGTGACAGTCCCGACGGGGGAAGTGCTCGCTTGGTAGCATGCCGGGCAGGCGAGGAAGGCTCGCCGCACCGACCGGACGGAACGATGGTGAAAGCGGACACACTGGTGTCGATCGGCCTTCCCGTGCGCAACGCCGGCGAGCGCGTGATCCCTGTCGTGGAATCCGTGCTGGCGCAGGATCATCCCAATGTCGAACTGGTGATTTCGGACAACGGCTCCACCGACGACACCGAGGAAGTGTGCCGCGCGCTGGCGGCGCGCGACGACCGGATCGCATATCACCGCCAGCCCCACAACATCGGGCTTTTCAACAACTTCGTCCGGACCATAACCGTCGCCAATGGCGCGTTCTTCCGATGGATCGGCGACGACGACCGCCTGGGACCCACCTTCGTCTCGCGTTGCCTGCGCGAGTTCGACGAGGATCCCCGGCTGATCCTCGTCACGACGCAGGTCGCGTACCTGGGACCCGACAACGGCACGCAGACGGCGAGCTACGACGGCACGGCGTTGCGCTCGGCCGACCCGGTCGATCGCCTCGCCGAGCTGCTCCGCCTGCTCAACGAGAGCCACCTGCTGATCGACCCGCTGTACGGGATGATGCGGCGAGCGCCGGTGGCCGCGATCCCTCGGCGAAACATGCTCCGCGAAGACGAGGTCTTCGCCGTCAAGCTCGCCCTCGCCGGGCCCTGGGGCCACGTGCCCGAGGTGCTCGCGCGCCGCGGCTGGAAGCACGACAAGCTCAGCGACATCGCCCGCCGCCTGGACGTGCCGGCGTGGCAGTCCCACTTCGCCACCACCCTGCAGTGCCTGGAGATTCTGCGTTGGCTGCGTGGTGCGGACCTCAGCCCGGAGCAGCTGTCGCAGGCTCGTTCCGCGGTGTATCGGATGTACGCCGGCCGGCAGGCGCGAACCGTGCGCCATCGCAGCCGGAAGCTGCTGCGGATGGCGATGGCGCGTCACTGACCGTCGCCGCGACAGGATCAGCGGTCTTGCTCCGTGCCTGCCTCGCTCGAACCCGCATGGTGCAGTGAGAACCCGCATGGTGAAGTGATCGGATCAGACGTGGGGCAGGACATGACAGCTTCGGAGAAGCATGCTCTGGGCGAGGCCGCTGTCGAGCGGCAGAGCGGTCATCGCGTCGGCGTGGCGAGCCCGACGGCAACGATGACCGTTTCGCTCGCCCCCGAGGGCGAGCTGGCCGACTGTGTCGTTGTCATCGTCGCCTACAACAGTGCCAAGGAGATCGGCGGACTCCTCGACTCCCTGCCGGCGGCGGCCGACGGGCTGCGTTTGCGGGTCATCGTGGTCGACAACGACTCCGCGGACAACACCGCCGAGGTGGTCGCCGCCCGGCCCTGGGCGACGCATGTCCCGAGCGGCGGCAACCTCGGATACTCCGGCGGGATAAACGTCGGCCGACGAACCGCCGGCCCGACACGGGCGATCGCGGTCCTGAACCCCGACCTGCGGCTAGAGCCGGGCAGCCTCCGCCGGCTCGCCGACGCCGCCCAGGCGCCGGGCGCTGGGGCGGCCGTGCCGCGAATGCTCGACGGCACGGGCGGCTTCTTCCCCTCGTTGCGGCGCGAGCCGACCGTGCTCCGTGCGCTCGGTGACGCCCTGCTCGGTGGAAAGTGGCCGTCCCGGCCGGGTGTGCTGTCGGAGATGGTCTGGTCCCGTGGTTCGTATGAACGCGCCGGCGAGGTCGACTGGGCCACCGGCGCGGCGATTGTGATCACGGCGGAGGCGGACGCCCAGGTCGGCCCGTGGGACGACGAGCGCTTCTTCCTGTACTCCGAGGAGACCGACTATTGCCGTCGGTTACGGCAGGCCGGCTTCGCGATCCACTACATTCCCGAGGCAACAGCGCGGCACGAGGGCGGTGGCTCGGGGGCCGGGCCCGCGCTGGTCGCGCTGAGCACGATCAGCCGTCTGCGCTACTTCCGCAAGTATCACGGGCGCTTCGCCACGGCTCTGTTCGTCACGGCCCTGGGCTTCAGCGAGTTGCTGCGTGTGCGTCGCCCGGGCAACCGGCGGGCGATGCTCGCACTACTGTCCCGACGGAGCCGGGCCACGCTTCCCGGCATGTCTGCCCGGCCCTGACCTCCGCTACGCCGGTCACCTATGGCTGGTCCGTTGCCGCTGCCGTCGTGGGGTCCCGGTCGTTGGCCGGTTCGGCGGCCGGGGCCGCGGACTCCGGCGCCCGGGGCGCCGGCGCGGAAAAGGCGGGACCGCCGGTCGGGGTGCTGGTCGAAGTGCGGGAAAGCCGGGCTCGTGCGCTGCCGGCCAGAAGCCGGATCGTGAACGGGACGTCGTGGATGAGGTAGCGGCGCGCCAGCCGCCCCGGCTCGCTGACCAGCCGGTGCACCCACTCCAAGCCGGAGCGCTGCATCCACAGCGGTGCGCGCTGGTGCACGCCGGCAACGAAGCCGATGGCGGCGCCGCACCCCATGAACCAGGCCTGCGGCAGCAACGGACGGAGTCGAGCGATCAGCCGCTCCTGCTTGGGGAATCCGAGCCCCACGTAGACCATGTCCGGTCTGGCCGCGGCCACCGTGGCACAGACCGCGTCGACCTCGTCCGGCCGGGTGTCGAACCCGAACGACGGGCTGAGGTGCCCCGCGATCCGCAACTTCGGAAACCGCTCACGCAGGACGTCTTCCGCCCGGCTCGCGGTGCCCGGCTCGCCGCCCAGCAGATAGACGGAGCCACCCCGCTCCGCGATGGCGCCGGAGAGGCTCCAGATGAGGTCGGAGCCGGGCACGCGGGCCGGTAGCGGGTGCCCGGCGAGCCGGCTGGCCCAGATGAGCGGCTTGCCGTCGGCCACCACGACGTTCGCGGCGCGGACATACTGGCGCGATTCCTCGTCACGGGTGACTCGGCGCAGGATGTCCACATTGGGGGTTACTATCTGTCCCCCTCGCCCGGCGGCCAGTTCGGCAAGGACGTGCCGTTGCACATCGTCGTCATAAATGGGGTCGAATTCGACGCCGGACAAAATGACGCGTTTTTGGTGCGGGGAAAGCTCATTGCGCTCGGGCACAGCAGCGATCGTACGTGTTCGGCTTGAGGGGGTCTATACGCATGGAGTCGAATGTGCGCACCGTACATAATTGATTACTCTATGGAGTTTCCGCCGTGCTGCCAACGCCAAGAATCCCGCATTCCTCGCAGCGGTGCGGGGAATGCGGGATTCTTGACGGCGCTCGGTTGTTATGCGACGAGGATTTCGGCGGTGACGCCGAGATCCGCCAGGGATTTCGCGATTTCTTCCTTGTACGCCGGGTTGGTGATGACGACCGCTTTCGGCTGCAGCGAGGTCAGCGTCGACGGCGGGTCGACCCGGTGGCCGGTGACCGGCAGGAACCGGCCCCATTTGCGCGGGTTGAGGTCCACCACGCCGGCCAGCGCCAGCTCCCGGTCGGCGAGGGTCAGGAACTGCACGCCCCGCGAGCCCGCGCCCCACAGCACCGGGCGGGCGCCCTCGGCGTCGAGCCGGGCGATCGTGTCCCGCCACTTCTGCCGCTCGGCGTGGTGGCGGTCGGAGAAGCCGGCGATCGCGGCGAGCTGCTTGTCCCGGGCGCGCAGCGAGGGCAGCTCGCCGGTGTGCGCGACGTGACCGCCGGCGCGCGGCCGGTTGGCCGAGACCTCGATGTACCGGAACATGCCGGAGAACAGGGTGCCGGTCGACTCCACCGTCCAGCCCGCGCGGCCGAAGATGGAGGCCAGCGAGTAGGCGTCGAAGTACGACACGTGCGGGTAGATGACCTCCCACCCGGCGGTAGCGAGGTCGTAGACGGCGTCGGGCACCTCGACGTAGCCGAACACCTCGCGCCCCTTCGCCTGCTCGCGCAGGTCGACGAGGAACTCGTACGGGTCGTCGATGTGCTCGAACCAGTGCCGGGAGGTGAAGAAGTCGTACTTCGGCAGGCCGCCGCCGCGCGGGGCGAACCCGCAGTGGAAGGTGGCGTTGTCCTGCTCGCCCTCCTCGCCGGCGTACATGGCGTCGTAGCCGACCCCCCGCGCGCCGCTGGCGTGGGTGAGCTCGCGCAGGAACTCGCCCTGCCCGCAGCCGATGTCCAGCACCAGCTTGCCGCTCAGGTCGTACCGCTCGTTGAGGCTGCGCACCAGCTCCGCCGAGAACTTCTGGAACGCGGGGGAGAAGTGCAGGTTGGTGTCCATCGTGGTGTCGTAGACGAGCTTGTCCGCCTCGAACGCGACGTTGCGCACGTAGGCGCAGCGCGGGCAGGCGGCCAGCACCATCCGGCCGACCGGCGAGGCCACCGCGTCGCCGTGCGCCTCCCAGTGCACGCCGCACAGCACCGGGATCTCGCCCAGGTCGGCGAACGGGACGAGCCGGTCCTCGCCGCAGGAGTCGCAGACGCGGTGCTCGACGTTTTCGCCCTGGACCTCGGTCGGCGCGGTCACGCGTTCGTCCAGCGCAGGTTGTTGTCGAGCTTGCCCGCCGCCATCAGCGCCTTGATCCGTTTGATCCGTTGGTGGGTCTCGCCGGTGAACTGCTCAATGGTCAGCCCGTGCCGCCGGTAGGCCTCGACGAGCTGCTCGACGCCGAGCTTGACGTTCCATTTCGGCTGGAACTCGGGGATCTCGCGCTCGATGAGGTCGCACGTCACGCGGTAGTTGCGCAGGTCCGCGCCGGCACCGTCGGCGAAGGTGGGCTCGCTGCCCGGCACGATCTCGGCGACCAGGTTGGCCACGTCGCGGATGAGGTAGTTCTCGCTGGTGCGCCCGATGTTGTACGCCTTGGCGTGTACCCGGCCGCGGTCAACCTCCATCAGCGCCAGGAACGCCGCCGAGATGTCCTCGATGTGGATGAGCGGCCGCCACGCCATGCCGTCGGACAGCAGCACCACCTTGCCGGTCAGCAGCGCGTGCGCGGCGAAGTCGTTGACCACCAGGTCGCCGCGCAGGCGCGGGGAGAACCCGTACGCCGTGGAGTTGCGCAGGAACACCGGAGAGAAGTCGTCGTCGGCCAGCTCCAGCAGGCCCTGCTCGGAGCGGATCTTCGACTCGCCGTACGGCGTCACCGGCTGGAAGCCGGCCGTCTCGTCCAGCGGGGTGTCGTCCTCGCCCTTGCCGTACAGCGAGCACGACGACGAGAACAGGAAGCGCTCCACGCCGGCGGCCTTGGCCGCGCGGGCCAGCCGCAGCGTCGAGCGGTGGTTGACGTCGTACGTCAGGTCGGGGTTGAGGTTGCCCAGCGGGTCGTTGCACAGCGCGGCGAGGTGGATCACCGCGTCGAAGCCGGTCACGTGCTCCGGCTCCACGTCGCGCAGGTCGACGCGGAGCGTCTTGACCTCCTCGGGCGCCGGACCGATCACGCAGTCCGCGAACAGCCCGGTGTCGAGGCCGACGACCTCGTGCCCGGCTTCGGTGAGTAACGGCACAAGAACGCTGCCGATGTATCCGTCGTGGCCGGTGACGAGTACGCGCATAAGCTGGCTCCCGAAGGCTTGAGCGGGCAGTATGTGATTCTAGAAGCCGTGGAAAACGGCCCTGGTGGTCTGTCGGACTTTTTACTTTGTCGTTTACCGCCGTGTGGCCTGGACGGCTAGGTTCTTTGGCGGCCGGCTCGGGATTCAGAGAGCTGTTCTAAGCTTGCGCGTCTCCGACACTGTCGGCCACCGGCCAGCAGCCTAGCGCTAACGACTATGAGGGGGAACGCATGTCCGCAGTCTCGTGCCGGCTGTGTGGGGCCGGGCTCACCGAGACCTTCGTCGACCTGGGGATGTCCCCGCTCTGCGAGAGCTACGTCCCGGCGGACAAGGTGGACGCGGCGGAGACGTTCTACCCGCTGCACGTGCGCATCTGCTCGGACTGCCTCATGGTGCAGCTTCCGGCATATGTCGCGGGCGAGGACATCTTCTCCGATTACCTCTACTTCTCCTCATACTCGACGTCGTGGGTCGAGCACGCCCGTCGCTACGCGGTCGCGATGACGCAGAAGCTCGGCCTAACGGCCGACAGTCTGGTCGCCGAAGTGGCCAGTAATGATGGGTACCTTCTGCAGCATTTTGTGGCCGCGGGGATTCCGGTCATCGGCGTCGAGCCGGCCGGAAATGTCGCGGCGGTCGCCCGGGAAAAGGGCGTCCGGACGGAGGTCTGCTTTCTCGGACCGGAAACCGGGGCGGCCGTCGCCGAACAATACGGACGCGCGGATCTCGTGGCCGCCAACAACGTCTACGCGCATATTCCGGACATCATCGGCTTCTCGCAGGGTCTCGCCAACCTCGTCAAGCCCGACGGCCTGGTGACCCTGGAGTTCCCGCACCTGCTGCGCCTGATCGAGCGGCGGCAGTACGACACCATCTACCACGAGCACTACCAGTACCTCTCGCTGCTGACCGCCTCGCGGGCGCTGGCCAAGGGCGGGCTCGCCGTCGTCGACGTCGAGGAGCTGTCCACGCACGGCGGCTCGCTGCGGGTCCACGCCAAGCACACCGAGTCCGCCGGCGAACCGTCGCTGGCCGTCAAGACGCTCCTGGAGACCGAGGCCGCGGTCGGCCTGCACACGCTCGAGGGCCACAAGGGCTTCGCGAACGAGGTCTTCACCATCAAGCGGGACCTGCTGACGTTTCTCATGCGGGCGCGCGCCGAGGGCAAGCGAGTCGTCGGATACGGTGCCCCGGGCAAGGGAAACACGCTGCTCAACCACTGCGGCATCCGCGAGGACCTGCTCGAATACACGGTCGACCGATCGCCGCACAAGCAGGGCATGTTTCTGCCGGGCACGCACATCCCGATCTACGAGCCGGAGCGCATCGCCGCCGACCGGCCCGACTACGTCCTGGTCCTGCCGTGGAACCTGCGCACCGAGATCAGCGCGCAGCTGTCCTACGTCAAGGACTGGGGCGGCAAACTGGTGTACCCGATCCCCGTCCTCGAGGTAGAGGGGTAATCCCGCACATGAAGGTCGTTCTGTTCTGTGGTGGCCTCGGCATGCGCATGCGTGAGGGGACGAACAACGCGCCGAAGCCGATGGCGATGATCGGCGATCGGCCGCTGCTGTGGCACGTCATGCGCTACTACGCACACTTCGGACACACCGACTTCATCCTGGCCCTGGGCTACGGCGCCGCCGTCGTCAAGGACTACTTCCTGCATTACGACGAGACGCTGTCGAACGACTTCACGCTCACCGGAGGCGACCGCGACGTCCAGCTGTTCTCCACGGACATCACCGGCTGGAACATCACCTTCATCGACACCGGCCTCAAGGCCACCATCGGCGAGCGGCTCATGCGCGTGCGCAAATACGTCGAGGGCGAGCCGATGTTCCTGGCCAACTACGCCGACACGCTCACCGACGCGCCGCTGCCGGAGATGGTGGAGCGGTTCCGTAACTCGGAGGCGACCGCGAGCATGCTCGCCGTACCGCCGGTGTCCACCCATCACGTGGTGGAGATGGACGCCGATGGCTCGGTCTCCCGGGTGCGCGACTTCCGCGAGCTCATGACGTGGGAGAACGGCGGATACTTCATCCTGCGCCCGGGCGTCTTCGACGCGCTGCGGGAGGGCGAGGACATGGTGCCGCACGCCTTCGACCGGCTCATCCCGGAGCGGCGGCTGATGGCGCAGCAGTACGACGGCTTCTGGCGCGCGGTCGACACCTTCAAGGACCGCGCGGAGATGGAGGAGGCGTACAACAGCGGCAGCTGCCCGTGGATGCTCTGGGACGCCGTGCGGGGACCCGCCTCGTGATCGGCTTCTCCCTGGCCGGCGTGCGGTCGGTCGTCGCCCTGGGCGCCCACCCGGACGACATCGAGATCGCGGCCGGCGGCCTGCTGCTCTGCCTGCCCGAGGGTGTCACCGTCGACTACGTGCTGGCCACCGGCGTGCCGAACCGGCAGGCGGAGGCCCGCGCGGCGGCCTCGGCCTTCCTGTCCCACGCCGGCTCGCTCACGTTCCACCTGAACGACCTGCCCGACGGCCGGCTGCCCGCGCACTGGAACGCCACGAAGGAGATCGTCGAGGCCGCCGCGCGCATCGGCACCGCGGACCTGGTCCTGGCCCCGTCGACCGACGACGCGCACCAGGACCACCGCCTGCTGGGCTCGCTGGCCTCGACGGCCTTCCGGAACTCCCTGGTGCTGCACTATGAGATCCCGAAGTGGGACGGCGACCTCTCCCGGCGCAACGTCTACGTCCCGCTGACCCCGGACCAGGGCCGCCGCAAGGTGACATTGCTGCACGAGCACTTCCCGTCGCAGAAGGCGCGCGACTGGTGGGACGACGAGGTGTTCCTGGGCCTGGCGCGCCTGCGGGGGATGGAGTGCCGCGCCCACTACGCCGAGGCGTACACGGTCACGAAGTCGGTCGTCACCTTCTGATCCCACCCAGCACAGCCCGCGCGCGGTCTTCCACCGCGCGCGGGAGTGAGCCGGTCAGCGGGAGCCGTTGGCGGCGTCCGCCGTCACCTTGCCGTTCTTCGGCGCGGCGGCGGACAGCTCCTTGTTGAGCTCGGCCAGGCGGGCCTCGGCGGCGGCGACCTGGGCCTTCAGCTCCGTCTCGGACTTGGCGACCTTGCTCGTGAGCTCCGTCTCCTGCTCCCGCAGGCGCTCCAGCTGGGCGGTGAGCCCGGCCTCCTGCTCGTGCAGCTCGGCGACGCGGCGCTCGGCCTCGGCGGAGTCCTGCAGGCGCTCGCGCAGCGCGGCCTCCTGCGACTGGACCTCGGCCAGCCTCGCCTCGGCCTCGGCGAGGCGCTTCGTGGCCCTGTCCGCCTTCGCCCTGGCCTCGCGCTCCGCCTTGGCGGCGGCCTTCGCGGTGGCCTCGGCGGCCTTCTGGGTGGCGGCGTCGGCCTCGGACTTCGCGGCG
Organism: Dactylosporangium sp. NPDC000555; assembly: GCF_040300025.1. Lineage (NCBI taxonomy): Bacteria > Bacillati > Actinomycetota > Actinomycetes > Micromonosporales > Micromonosporaceae > Dactylosporangium > Dactylosporangium sp. NPDC000555. The sequence continues at coordinate 14,049 of NZ_JBEPDB010000131.1, forward strand.
TCGAGCGCCATCGTCCGCTCGGTGGCCGACTCGGCCTCGGACTGGAGCGCCTCGATGCGGGCTTTCAGTGTCTCGGCCTCGGCGGCGGTCGCGCGAAGCTGCTCGGCCTCGGACTGAAGTGCCTCGAGGCGGGTCTTCAGCGCCTCGGTCTCGGCGCCGGCCTTCTCTGCGGCGGCGCCGGCCTCGGACTTCGCGGCGTCGAGCGCCATCGTCCGCTCGGTGGCCGACTCGGCCTCGGACTGGAGCGCCTCGATGCGGGCTTTCAGCGTCTCGGCCTCGGCGGCGGTCGCGCGAAGCTGCTCGGCCTCGGACTGAAGTGCCTCGAGGCGGGTCTTCAGCGCCTCGGTCTCGGCGCCGGCCTTCTCTGCGGCGGCGCCGGCCTCGGACTTCGCGGCGTCGAGCGCCATCGTCCGCTCGGTGGCCGACTCGGCCTCGGACTGGAGCGCCTCGATGCGGGTCTTCAGCGTCTCCGCCTCGGCGGCGGTCGCGCGAAGCTGCTCGGCCTCGGCCTCGAGGGCCTCGACGCGGGTCTTCAGCGCCTCGGCCTTGGCGCCGGCCGTGCGAAGCTGCTCGGCCTCGGACTTGAACGCCTCGACGCGGGTCTTCAGCGCCTCCGCCTCGGCGGTGGCCGCCGCGCGGATCTTCTCGGTCTCCGCGGTGGCCGCGCGAAGCTGCTCGGCCTCGGCACCGAAGGCCTCGACGCGGGTCTTCAGCGCCTCCGCCTCGGCGGTGGCCGCCGCGCGGATCT
>NZ_JBEPDB010000132.1:0-14734 GCF_040300025.1 Dactylosporangium sp. NPDC000555
GTGGGGCATTCGCAGGGGGAGATCGCGGCGGCGGTGGTGGCCGGTGGGCTGTCGCTGGAGGACGGAGCGAAGGTCGTCGCACTGCGCAGCAAGGCGCTGCTGCCCCTGGTCGGTCACGGCGGGATGCTGTTCGTCGCGACCTCCCCCGAGAAGGTCACCGAGCATCTGCGGCCCTGGGCGGACCGGGTCTCGGTAGCCGCCGTCAACGGCCCCGGCTCGGTGACGGTCTCCGGCGATCCGGCAGCCCTGCGCGAGATCAGCGAGCGTCTCGCCGACGTGGGCGTCATGTCCTGGCCCCTTCCCGGCGTCGAGTTCGCCGGGCACTCGCCGCAGATCGAGCGGCTGCAGGCCGAACTGCAGGCGGCCTTCGCCGAGATCGTGCCCCGGTCCTCGGATGTCGCGTTCTACTCCACGGTCACCGGCGAGCGCATGGACACCACCTCGCTGGACGCCAAGTACTGGTACCGGAACCTTCGGGAGCCGGTCGTCTTCTCCTCGGCCGTCACCGCGTTGCTTCGGGCCGAGCACACCGCCTTCGTCGAGATCAGCGTGGATCCGGTGCTGTCGGTGTGGCTGCAGCAGGCGGTGGAGTCGGCGGGTGTCGCCGGGTGCGTGACCGGCACCCTCCGCGAGGCCGACGGCGGGCTGGAACGGTTCCTCGCCTCGCTCGGCACGCTGCACGCACATGGCGTACGCATCGACTGGGACGCCGTGCTGGCCGGCACCGGTGCCCGCCGGGCCGAACTACCGACGTACGCCTTTCAACGTTCGCGGTACTGGCTGGCGGCGCCGGACTCGGCCGAGGCCGGTCCGGCCGGTGTGGATCCCGCCGACGCCGGCTTCTGGACGGCGGTGGAACAGGGTGACCACGCGACCGTGGCGAGCACGCTGCGGATGGCGGACGAGGAGGCCCGGGCCTCCCTGCGGGCGGTGCTGCCCGCGTTGTCGTCCTGGCACCGTGAACGCCGCGACCGTTCCACCGTGGACAACTGGCGCTACCGGGTGACCTGGAAGCCCCTCACCACCGGCGGGAACACCCCCGTCCTGCCCGGCACCTGGTGGCTGCTCGTGCCGGCCGTCGCGGCGGCGGATCCGGCCGTCACCGCCTGCGTGGGCGCGCTGCGCGGGCACGGCGCCACCGTCGTCACCGTGCCGATCGGCGACGACGACCGTGCGGCCGTCGCCGAGGACCTGAGCGGCCGTCTCACCGAGGGCGCGCCCGACGGGGTGCTGGCACTGCTCGCCCTCGCGCACGACACCCCCGACGAGGATCCCGCCGTGCCGCCCGGCCTGGCGCTCACGACCATCCTGGTGCAAGCGCTCGGCGACGCCGGTGTCACCGCGCCGCTGTGGGCCGCCACCGCCGGTGCGGTCCGGGTCGGGCGTGCCGACACCGTCATCGCGCACCAGTCGATGATCTGGGGCCTCGGCGCCGTAGCCGGCATGGAGTACCCGCAACGGTGGGCCGGCCTGATCGACCTGCCCGGGCAGTGGGACGACCGGGCGCTCGGCCGGCTGGTGCGCGTCCTCGCGGGCCTGGATGGTGAGGACCAGCTCGCCATCCGGGGCTCCGGCGTCTTCGCCCGGCGCCTGGTGCGGGCCGCGCCGGCCGAGCCGGGCCCGGACACCGGATGGGCCACCTCCGGTACCGCATTGATCACCGGCGGCACGGGCGCACTCGGCGCGCACGTCGCCCGCTGGCTGGCGCGCGCCGGTGCGCGGCGCATCGTGCTCGCCAGCCGGCAGGGATCGGCCGCTCCCGGCGCCGGCGCCCTGGTCGCCTCGCTGGCCGAGACGGGCGTGGAGGCGGTCGCGGTGGCCTGCGACGTCGCCGACCGCGACGCCCTCGCCGCCCTGCTCGCCTCGATCCCGGCCGACCGCCCGCTGCGCACCGTCGTGCACGCGGCCGGTGTCCTGGATGACGGTGTCCTCGACAGCCTCACCCCGCAGCGCGCCGCGGCCGTGCTGCGCCCCAAGGTCCAGGCCGCGGTACACCTCGACGCGCTCACCCGGGACCTGGAGCTGGACGCCTTCGTCCTGTTCTCCTCGCTGGCCGCCACCCTGCCGGGTACGGGCCAGGGAAGCTACGCCGCCGCGAACGCGTTCCTGGACGCCCTGGCGGAGCGGCGGCAGGCCCGTGCGCTGCCCGCCACCTCGGTGGCCTGGGGCCTGTGGTCCGGCAACAGCGCGGCCGCGTCCGAGTCGGATCGGCTGGTCCGTGCCGGCCTGGAGCCGATGGAGCCGGAGCTGGCCCTCGCCGCGCTCGGTGCCGCCCTGGCGGGGCGCGAGGCCCGGCTGATCGTCTCCGGCTTCCACTGGGAGCGGTTTACCCGCGTCTCGGTGACGCTGCGGCCCAACACCGTGCTGCGTGACCTGCCGGAGGCGGTGCCCTTCCTCTCCGAGGGCACGGGTGCCGGCGGTGCCCGCGACGGCGACTCGTTCGTCGCCCGGCTCGCGCGGCTGTCCCCGGCCGAGCGCGAGGAGGAGCTGATCGCAGTGGTCCGCGTGCAGGTCGCGGAGACGCTCGGACACGCCGACCCGGCCGCGATCGAGGCCGGCCGCGTCTTCCGGGACCTCGGCTTCGACTCGCTGACGGCGGTGGACCTGCGCAACCGGCTGGCCGCGGCCACCGGACTGCGGCTGTCCGTGACGCTGGCCTTCGACCATCCCACGATGACCGTCCTGGTGCGGCACCTGGCGGAGCTGGTCGAGGCCGAGGCCGGTCTCCAGCCGGCGCCCGCGGCCCCGGCGGCCCCCGCCGCCCCGGTGGTACAGCCGGCCGGCGACCCGATCGCCATCGTGGCCATGAGCTGCCGGTTCCCCGGCGACGTCGAGTCGCCCGAGGACCTCTGGAAGCTCGTGGCCGACGGCACCGACGCGATCACCCCGTTCCCCAGCACCCGCGGCTGGAATCTGGAGGAGCTGTATTCGGCCGACGCCGGTCAGTCGGGCACCTCGTACACGCGCCACGGCGGATTCCTGCACCGTGCCGACGAGTTCGACCCGGCCTTCTTCGGCATCTCGCCCCGGGAGGCGCTGGCGATCGATCCCCAGCAGCGGCTCCTGCTCGAAATCACGTGGGAGGCATTCGAGCGGGCCGGCGTCGACCCGCTGACGCTCAAGGGCAGCCGGGCCGGCGTCTTCATCGGCTCCAGTTACCACGACTACGGATCCCGCGCCCAGCAGCCGCCCAAGGAGATCGAAGGCTATCTGGGCCTGGGCAGCGCCGGTAGCGTCGCCTCGGGCCGCATCGCCTACACCCTCGGCCTGGAGGGCCCGGCGGTGACCGTGGACACCGCGTGCTCCTCGTCGCTCGTGGCCATCCACCTCGCCGCACAGGCACTGCGTGGCGGCGAGTGCACGATCGCGGTGGCCGGCGGCGTCGCCGTCATGGCCACCCCGGGTTCGTTCGTCGAGTTCAGCCGGCAGCGCGGACTCGCCGAGGACGGCCGCTGCAAGCCGTTCGCCGCCGCGGCCGACGGCACCGCCTGGGCCGAGGGCGCCGGCGTCGTGGTACTCGAACGACTCTCCGACGCACGGCGCAACGGCCACCCCGTACTGGCGCTGGTCCTCGGCTCGGCCATCAACCAGGACGGTGCCAGCAACGGCCTCACCGCGCCGAACGGCCCGTCCCAGCAGCGCGTCATCACGCAGGCGCTCGCCAACGCCGGGGTCAGCGCCGCCGACATCGACGCGGTCGAGGCACACGGCACCGGCACCCGGCTCGGCGACCCCATCGAGGCCCAGGCGCTGCTGGCCACGTACGGCCAGAGCCGCCCCGCCGACCAGCCGCTCCTGCTCGGCTCCCTGAAGTCCAACATCGGCCACTCCCAGGCCGCCGCCGGTATCGCCGGGGTCATCAAGATGGTGCAGGCCATGCGGCACGGTCTGCTGCCCCGGACGCTGCACGTGGACCGGCCAACGCCGCTGGTCGACTGGTCGTCGGGCGCGGTGTCGCTGCTGACCGAGCACACGTCATGGCCCGAGACCGGCCGCCCCCGCCGTTGCGCGGTGTCGTCCTTCGGCGTCAGCGGCACGAACGCGCACACCGTCCTGGAGCACGTCCCGGCCGACGATGCCCCGGTCGTCGATGCCCCGGCCGACAATGCCCCAGACGTCGAGTCGCGGACCGGCCGTGTCGTTCCCTGGCTCGTCTCGGCCCGCAGCGCGACGGCCCTGCGGGCGCAGGCCGAGCGGCTACTGGCGTACGCGCAGGCCCGTCCCGCGCTGAGCATCTCCGACGTCGGCCGGGCGCTCGCGACGAGCCGCACCGCGTTCGGCCACCGCGGCGCCGTCGCGGGGGACAGCCGGGACGCGCTGCTCGCCGGCCTGTGCGCGCTGGCTTCGGACGCGACCGCGCCCGGTGTGGTGCGCGGCACCTCCGGTGCGGGCAGGACGGCCTTCCTCTTCTCCGGACAGGGCAGCCAGCGTCTCGGCATGGGTGCCGAGCTGCGCCGTACCCACCCGGTCTTCGCCGACGCGTTCGACGCGGTGTGCGCGGAGCTCGACGCAGCGCTCGACCGGCCGCTGCAGGAGGTGATGTTCGCGCCGGCCGGCTCGCCCGAGGCCGCGCTGCTGGACACCACCGCCTACACCCAGCCGGCACTGTTCGCGCTCCAGGTCGCACTCTTCCGCCTGGTGGAGCACTGGGACGTCACCCCGGCCATGCTGCTCGGCCACTCGGTCGGCGAGCTCGCCGCGGCGCACGTCGCCGGCGTCCTGTCGTTGCCCGACGCGGCCCGGCTGGTCGCGGCCCGCGGGCGGCTGATGCAGGCGCTGCCCGCGGGGGGCACGATGGTCGCGCTGACCGCCCCGGTGGATCAGGTCGAGCCGTTGCTGGACGGCCTGTCGGACCGGGTCTCGGTCGCGGCGATCAACGGTCCGGCCTCGACGGTGATCTCCGGTGACGAGGAGGCGGTACTGGACGTCGCCGCCCGCTGGCAGTCGCTGGGCGGCAAGGCTCGGCGGCTGACGGTCAGCCACGCCTTCCACTCGCCGCACATGGACGGGATGCTCGACGAGTTCCGCCGAGTGGCCGAGACCATGGACTTCCGGCCACCCCGGATCCCGGTGGTGTCGAACCTGACGGGCCGGGTGGCGAGCGCCGACGAGATCTGCGGGGCCGACTACTGGGTGGCCCATGTGCGCGAGGCCGTCCGCTTCCACGACGGCATCTGCCGGCTGGCCGAGGCAGGGGTCACCGACTTCCTCGAACTGGGACCGGACCAGTCACTGACCGCGATGGGTCGCGACTGCCTGGCGGACCAAGGCGTCGACCCCGAAGCCCTCGTGTCGGTGCTGCGCAAGGACCGAGCTGAGACCTGGTCGGTGACCGCGGCGCTGGCTCACCTGTACACCCGCGGCGTGCCGGTCGACTGGTCGCGGTTCTTCACCGGCCCGTGGGACCGGCACGTGGACCTGCCCACGTATGCCTTCCAGCGTGAGCGCTACTGGCTCGAGGCCAACGCCGTCACCGGCGACGTGGCGTCGGCCGGCCTGCGCGCGGCCCAGCATCCGCTGCTGGGCGCGGCGGTGCAGCTCGCGGACTCGGACGGGTTCCTGTTCACCACCCGCCTGTCCACCCGCAGCCACCCCTGGCTGGCCGACCACAGCATCCTGGGCTCGGCGCTCTTCCCGGCCACGGCATTGCTCGAGCTGGCGATGCGGGCCGGCGACGAGGCCGGCTGCGACGAGGTCGAGGAGCTGCTGCTCGAGGCGCCCCTGGCGATCGGGCCGCAGGAAGCGGTGATGCTGCAGGTGTCGGTCGGCGCCGCCGGTGACGGGGCAAGCCGTACGATCGCCGTGCACTCCCGGCCGGAGAACGCGCCGTCCGGGCAGCCGTGGACCCGGCACGTGAGCGGCCTGCTCGCGGTCGCCGGGCGGGACGTTGTGGCGGACCTGACCGAATGGCCGCCGGCGGGCGCCGAGCCGATCGAGACGGATGGCCTCTACGAGCGGTTCGAGCTGGGTGGCTTCGCCTACGGCCCGGCCTTCCAGGGGCTGCGGGCGGCCTGGCGGCTCGGCGACGACGTGTACGTCGAGGCGGCACTGCCACAGGGCCAGCAGTCCGACGCCGCCCGGTACGGGCTGCACCCCGCCCTGCTGGACAGCGCGCTGCACGGCCTGACCTTCGGGGTGCTGCAGGGGTCCGTGCAGAGCTGGCTGCCGTTCGCCTGGAACGGCGTGCGCCTGTACGCCTCCGGGGCCTCGTCGCTGCGCCTGCGGCTGCGGCCGGTGGGCCGCGACGCCGTGGAGGTGCTCGCCGCCGACGCGGCCGGCGTGCCCGTCGCCTCGGTGCGCTCGCTGGTCCTTCGACCGGTCACCACCGACCAGGTACGCACCGCCCGCCCGACCGGGCAGCACGACGAGCTGTTCCGGCTGGAGTGGCCCGTCCTGCCGCTGCGGGAAGCGTCGCCCGCGGCGTCCGCGGACTGGGTCGTCCTCGCCGGCGATGATTCGCAGTGGGCCGCGGCCGGCGTCAGCCGCACGGTGGGTGACCTCGCCGCGCTGACGGCCGGTGACGCGGATCTTCCCCGCGTGGTGGTGGCCCCGATCCCGGTCGACGCCGCCCCCGGTCGGGACGAGGCGTCGGCGGTCCGGACCGCCACCGAGTACGCCCTCGAACTCCTGCGGGGCTGGCTCGCGCAGGAGCGGTTCCGTGGCGCCACCCTGCTGCTGGTGACCCGTGGCGGTGTGGCGGTGGGCCCGGACGCCGACGTGGCGGACCTGGCCCACGCGGCGGTGTGGGGACTGGTGCGAACCGCGCAGACCGAGAACCCCGGCCAGTTCGTCATCGTGGACCTGGACGGCGATCCCGCGTCGATGGCGTCCCTGCCGGCCGCGGTCAGCTCGGGCGAGCCGCAACTGGCACTGCGCGCCGGGGTGGCGCATCAGGCGCGCCTCGCGCGGGTACCGCGTACCGACCCGCCGGCGTCGCCCGACTGGGGACGCGAGGGCACCGTGCTGATCACCGGCGGTACCGGCGCGATCGGCCGGCACATCGCCCGGCACCTGGTGTCCCACCACGGTGTCCGGCGGCTGCTGCTGACCAGCCGGCGCGGGCCCGACGCCGCCGGCTCCGCCGAGCTGTGCGCCGAACTGGGCGAGCTGGGCGCGCACGCCGAGGTCGTGGCGTGCGACGCGGCCGACCGGGACCGGCTCGCGACGCTGATCGCCGGGCTGCCCGAGGCGTACCCACTCACCGCCGTGGTGCACGCCGCCGGTGTGCTGTCCGACGGCGTCCTCGACGCGCTGACCCCGCAGCGGATGCGCGAGGTGCTGCGCCCGAAGGTGGACGCCGCCCTGCACCTGCACGAGCTCACCCGCGGGATGGATCTGTCGGCATTCGTGATGTTCTCCTCGATCGCCGGCGTCTTCGGCGGCATGGGCCAGGGCAACTACGCCGCGGCCAACGCCTTCCTCGACGCGCTGGCGCAACGCCGTCGCGCGGCGGGACTCCCGGCCGTGTCGCTCGACTGGGGTCTGTGGGCCACCGAGGGCGGCATGAGCGGCGGCCTCGGCGAGGCGGACCTTCGGCGCATCGCCCGCGGCGGCATCGTCGCCTTCACGCCCGAGGAGGGTGTACGCCTGTTCGACACGGCGGTCGCCGCGGGCGAGCCCGCGGTCCTGCCGCTGCGGCTGGATCTCGACGCGATGGCGACCGCCGGTCACCCCCTCCTGCTGCGCGGACTGGTGCGGACCCCGGTGCGGCGAGCCGTCGGCACCGCCGCCGGGCCGGACGCCGCGGCGTCGCTGATCCGGCGACTCCGTGGCCAGTCCGAGGTCCAGCGGGAGCGCCTGCTGCTGGAGCTCGTCCGGCAGCAGGCGGCCACGGTGCTCGGGTTCGCGGACCCGGCCGCGGTCGACGGCGATCGCGGCCTGATGGAGCTCGGATTCGACTCGCTGACGGCGGTCGAGCTGCGCAACCGGCTCAATGCCGGTACCGGCCTGCGGCTGCCCGCGACCCTGCTGTTCGACTACCCGACGTCGGCGGCGATCGCCCGCCATCTCGCCGCCGAACTGGTGCCGGACGACACCGAACCGGAGACGGCGGGACTGGCCGCGATCAACCTCCTGGAGAACGCGCTCGACGGGGGCCAGGCCGGCCCCGAGGTGGTGAACCGCCTGCAGATCCTGCTCGGCAAGCTGCGCGCGGGCTCCGGCTCGGCGGATGTCCTGGTCGAGGAGCGCATGGACGAGGCGACCGATGACGAGCTCTTCGACTTCATCGACAACGAGCTTGGGATGTCATGACCGGCCGCTGAGGGAAGGTGACGATTCCTGTGAACGATGACAAGCTTCGCGATTACCTCAAGCGGGTGGCGACGGACCTGCACCACACCCGTAAGCGCCTCACCGAGGTGGAGGCCAGAGACCAGGAGCCCATCGCCATCATCGGCATGAGCTGCCGATATCCGGGTGGCGTCCGCACCCCGGAGGACCTCTGGCGCCTGGTCCTGTCCGGCACGGACGCGGTGAGCGCGTTCCCCGACGACCGCGGCTGGGACCTGGACTCCCTGTACGACCCGAGCCGCCAGAGGCCGGGCAGCACCTATTCGGCCGAGGGAGGCTTCCTCGACGCGGTCGGTGACTTCGACGCGGCGTTCTTCAACATCTCGCCGCGCGAGGCCCTGGCCATGGACCCGCAGCAGCGGCTGATGCTCGAGACGGCGTGGGAGGCCTTCGAGCGGGCCGGCATCGACGCGAGCACGTTGCGCGGGAGCGATACCGGTGTGTTCGCGGGCGTCATGTACCAGGATTACGCCCTCCGGTTGCACCAGATTCCGCAGGACGTGCAGGGATACATCGGCAACGGCGTGTCCGACAGCGTCGCCTCGGGCCGGATCTCCTACACCCTCGGCATCGAAGGCCCGGCGATCACCGTGGACACCGCGTGCTCCTCGTCGCTGGTGGCCATTCACCTGGCGGCGCACTCGCTGCGCCGGCAGGAGTGCTCGCTGGCCCTCGCCGGCGGTGCCATGGTGATGTCGACGCCCGTGCCCTTCACCGAGATGAGCCGGCAGGGCGGGCTGGCCGGCGACGGGCGGTGCAAGTCCTTCGCCGACGAGGCCGACGGCACCGGCTGGGGCGAGGGCGTCGGCATGGTCCTGCTGGAACGGCTCTCGGAGGCCCGGCGCAACGGTCACCCGGTCCTCGCCGTGGTCCGCGGCAGCGCCGTCAACCAGGACGGCGCGAGCAGCCGGCTGACCGCACCCAACGGCCCGGCGCAGCAGCGGGTCATCCGCAGCGCCCTGAACGACGCGCGGCTGAAGCCCGACGCGGTCGACGTCGTCGAGGCGCACGGCACCGGCACGGCCCTCGGCGACCCGATCGAGGCCCAGGCGCTGCTGGCGACCTACGGCCGGGACCGCTCCCCGGACCGACCGCTGCTGCTCGGTTCGCTGAAGTCCAACATCGGCCACACCCAGGCCGCCGCCGGGGTGGGCGGAGTCATCAAGATGGTCATGGCGATGCGCCACGGCACCGTGCCGCCCACCCTGCACGCCGAGCACCCCACCTCACAGGTGGACTGGTCCCGTGGCACCGTGCGGCTCGTGACGCGGCCCGTGCCGTGGCCGGATACGGACGACCATGCGCGCCGGGCCGCGGTCTCCTCCTTCGGCATCAGCGGCACCAACGCGCACGTCATCCTCGAGCGGCCCGACCCGCTCGAGGATGAGCAGCCCGATGCCCCGACCCGGCGCACGCCTGCCGTCCCGGTGCCGTGGCTGGTCTCCGCCCGCGACCGGGACGGGCTGCGCGACCGGGCGCGGCAGCTTCGGGCGTACCTCGCCGGGCACCCGGACCTCGACCTCGACGCCGCCGGGCGGGCCCTGGCCACCACCCGGACCACCTTCGAGCACCGCGCCGTCGTGATCGCGGCGGACCGCGCCGGGCTCGCCACCGACCTCGACGCCCTTGCCGACGACCAGCCGTCGGCCACCCTGGTGCGCGGCGGCGACATCCGCACCAGCCGCACCGTCTTCGTGTTCCCGGGTCAGGGTTCGCAGTGGGTGGGTATGGCGCGGGAGTTGTGGGAGCAGTCTGCTGTGTTCGCTGAGCGGATGGCGGAGTGTGAGGCGGCGTTGTCGCCGTTTGTGGGTTGGTCGTTGCGGGATCGGGTGTTTGGGGGTGACTCGTGGGAGCGGGTTGATGTGGTGCAGCCGGTGTTGTTTTCGGTGATGGTGTCGCTGGCGGAGCTGTGGCGGTCGTTTGGTGTGGTGCCGGATGCGGTGGTGGGGCATTCGCAGGGGGAGATCGCGGCGGCGGTGGTGGCTGGTGGGTTGTCGCTGGAGGACGGGGCGAGGGTTGTCGCGCTGCGCAGCCGGGCGGTCGCGGCGCTGGCCGGGCTGGGTGGCATGGCGTCTGTGCCGCTGCCGGCTGCTGATGTTGCCGAACGTTTGAGTGGCCGGTCGGGGCTTTCTGTTGCCGCTGTCAATGGTCCGTCGTCGACCGTCGTGGCCGGCGATTCCGGCGAGGTCGAGGCGTTTGTCGCTGAGCTTGTCGCGGGCGATGTCCGGGCGCGGGTCATTCCGGTCGACTACGCCTCGCACTCCGTCCAGGTCGAGCAGATCCGGGACCGGCTGCTGAGCGACCTCGCCGGCATCAGCCCGGTTGCCGCCGCCGTGCCGTTCCTGTCCACCGTCGACGCCGGCTGGCGGGACACCAGCACCCTCGACGCCGGCTACTGGTATCGAAACCTTCGCCAGACCGTGCGCTTCGCCGAGGCGAGCAGGATCCTCCTCGACGAGGGCTACAACGTCTTCATCGAGCCCAGCGCCCACCCCGTCCTCACCGTCGGTGTCGCGCAGACCGCCGAGGCCGCCGACGCCGAGGTCACCGCCGTCGGCACCCTTCGGCGCGGACAGGGCGGTTTGGACACCGTCCTGCGTTCGCTCGCCGAGGCGCACGTGCGCGGACTGTCGCCCGACTGGCCCACGCTCTTCGCCGGCCGGCCGAGCACCGAGGTCGCGTTGCCCACCTACCCGTTCCAGCGCCGCTGGTACTGGCTGCAACGCCCGGCGGACGCCGCCGACGCGCCACCCGCGCCGCACCCCGCGGAGGCGGGCTTCTGGGAGACCGTCGACGACGAGAACCTCCCGGCCTTCACCGCCACCCTCGGTCTGGGGCCGGACGACACCGTCAGTGCCGTGCTGCCCGCCCTGGCGGCCTGGCGCCGGCAGTACGAGCAGCGCGCCACGGCCGACTCCTGGCGCTATCGCGTCGACTGGCACCGGCTTTCCGGCAGGCCCGGTGCCACGCCGGCCGGAACCTGGCTGCTCGTGTCCTCCGCCGCCACCGCCGGCGCTTCCCTCACCGGCGCCTGCGAGCGGGCGCTCGCGGACCACGGTGTCACCGTCGTGCCGGTCACGCTCAACCCGTCCGACGACGAGCGGTCCGTGCTCGTCGCGCGCCTCACCGAGACCCTCGCCGGTCTCCCGAGCCCTGTCTCCGGGGTCCTCTCCCTGCTCGCCCTGGACGAACACCCGCATCGGCGCAACCCCCAGATGACCGACGGCACCGCGCTGAGCCTGGTGCTGCTGCAGGCACTCGGCGACAGCGGTTGCGAAGCCCCGCTGTGGTGGGCCACCCGAGGCGCGGTGAGCACCGGTACCACCGACGCGCTCACCTCGCCTGCCCAGAGCCTGATCTGGGGCCTCGGCCGGGTCGCCGCGCTGGAGCATCCCGCTCGCTGGGGTGGTCTCGTCGACCTACCGGCCGAGCTTGACGCACCGGCCGCCGAGCGGCTGCGCCACGTCCTCGCCGGCCGCGATGGCGAGGACCAGGTGGCCGTCCGGGCCACCGGCGCCTACGGCCGGCGACTGGTCCGCGCCGCACTGACCGACAACGCTGCCGACACCGCGGCCGTACGCTCCTGGCGTCCGGCCGGCACCACGCTCATCACCGGCGGCACCGGCGGCGTGGGCCGGCAGCTGGCTCGCTGGCTCGCCGACCGTGGGGCGGAACACCTGGTACTGCTCAGCCGCCATGGTGACGCCGCCGACGGCGCGGCCGACCTGGCCGAACAGCTGACCGCGCGGGGCACCCGGGTATCGATCGTGGCCTGCGACGTCGCCGACCGGGAGGAGCTGGCCGCGATCGTCGCCGGGCTGCACCGCGACGGCGCCGACATCCGCTCGGTCATTCACGCCGCCGGCGCCGGTGTCCTGATCCCGCTCGACGACACCGACCCGGACCACTTCGCGGAGACGCTGTACGCGAAGGTCCGCGGCGCCGACAACCTCAACGCCGTCTTCGCCGACGACCCGCTGGACGCCTTCGTGCTGTTCTCCTCGATCTCAGCGGTCTGGGGCAGCGGTGAGCACGGCGCATACGCCTCCGCCAACGCCTACCTCGACGGCCTGGCCGAGCACCGCCGGTCCAGGGGCCTGACCGCCACGTCGATCATCTGGGGCATCTGGGATCCGGCCGATGGCGGCGGTATGGCGGCGAACCTCGCCGAGGAACAGCTGCGCGGCCGGGGCGTACCGTTCATGTCGCCCGCCGTGGCCCTCACCGCGTTCCAGGGGGTGCTGGACAACGACGACACCGTCGTCGTGGTCGCCGCCGTCGACTGGGACCGGTTCGCGCCGGTGTTCACCTCGATGCGTCCGAGTCCGCTGATCGCCGACCTCCCGGAGGCGCGCCGGGCCCTGACCACCGAGGAGGCGCGCGCCGAGGAGGAGGACGGGGCGGGCTCCGCGCTGCGCCGCCGGCTGCGCGACACCGCGCCCGCCGATCGGGACCGGCTGCTGAGCGATCTCGTGCGCACGCACGCCGCAGGTGTCCTGGGCCACGACTCGGGTGGCGGCATCGACCCGGACCGGGCGTTCCGCGACCTCGGCTTCGACTCCCTCACCGCCGTCGAGATGCGCAACCGGCTCAACGCCGCAACCGGGCTCCGGCTGCCGGTCACCGTGATCTTCGACTACTCGTCGGCCACCGCGCTCGCCCGGCACGTGGGCGAGCTGCTCCTCGGTACCGGCGCCGCCGTACCCGTCGAGACGCCGGTCGCCGCCGCGGCCGACGGCGATCCCGTCGTCATCGTCGGGATGGCCTGCCGGTATCCGGGCGGCGTGAGCGATCCGGACGAGCTGTGGGACCTGCTCGTCGCCGGCCGTGACGCCATCACGGAGCTGCCGACCGATCGGGGCTGGAACGTGACGGGCCTCTACGACGCCGACCCGGACCGGCCCGGCACCACCTATTCGGTCGAGGGCGGTTTCCTGCACGCGGCCGGGGAGTTCGACGCCGCCTTCTTCGGCGTTTCGCCGCGCGAGGCGCTGGCGATGGACCCCCAGCAGCGCCTGCTGCTGGAAACCTCATGGGAGGCGTTCGAGCGCGCCGGCATCGATCCGGCCACGCTGCGCGGCAGCCGGACCGGCGTCTTCGCCGGCGCCGCCTACCAGGGGTACGGCAGCTATGACGTCCCCGACGAGGTCGAGGGCCACCTCATCGCCGGTGTCTCCACCAGCGTCCTGTCCGGGCGCGTCGCCTACACCATGGGCCTCGAAGGCCCCGCGGTGACCGTGGACACCGCGTGCTCCTCGTCGCTGGTGGCGTTGCATCTCGCCGCGCAGGCACTGCGTGGCGGCGAGTGCACGCTCGCGCTGGCCGCGGGCGTCACCGTGCTGGGCACCTCGTTGTCGCTCACCGGATTCAGCCGCCAGCGTGGCCTGGCCTCGGACGGGCGGTGCAAGTCCTATGACGCCTCCGCCGACGGGTTCGGCATCGGGGAGGGCATCGGCGTGCTGCTGCTGGAGCGGCTCAGCGACGCACGGCGCAACGGCCACCCCGTCCTCGCGACGGTCCTCGGCTCCGCGATCAACCAGGACGGTGCCAGCAACGGCCTCACCGCCCCGAACGGGCTGGCGCAGCAGCGGGTCATCCGCAGCGCGCTCGCCAACGCCGGCCTCGAGCCGGCCGACGTCGACGTGATCGAGGGGCACGGGACCGGCACGAGGCTGGGCGACCCGATCGAGGTGCAGGCGTTGCTGGCCACGTACGGCCAGGGCCGGCCCGCGGACCGGCCGGTGCGGCTCGGCTCGGTGAAGTCCAACATCGGCCACACCCAGGCGGCGTCGGGCGTCGCCGGCATCATCAAGATGGTGCAGGCCATGCGGCACGAACTGCTGCCTCGGACGCTGCACAGCACCGAGCCCACCCCCGACGTCGACTGGTCGGCGGGGACGGTCGCCCTGCTCACCGAGGCCGAGCGGTGGACGGCGAACGGCCGGCCGCGTCGGGCCGGCATCTCGTCCTTCGGCCTCAGCGGCACCAACGCCCACGTCATCATCGAGCAGGCCGCCGAAGCGGATCCCGAGCCGATCACCGGGCCGACTGCCGGGCCGGGCGAGGCCCGGCCCGTGCTGTGGCCGGTCTCCGGACGCAGCGAGCAGGCGCTGCTGGCGCAGGCGGCCCGGCTGGCCGGACACGTCGCACGCCGGCCCGGCCTGCGGACCGCCGACGTCGGATACTCACTGATCCACAACCGGACCGCGTTCGAACACCGCGCCGTCGTCTCCGGCCGGGACCACGACACCCTGCTGCGGGGCCTGACCGCGCTGGCCGAGGGCCGCGCCGACAGCTCCCTCGTGCAGGGCACGGCCGGTCCCGTCGGTCGCACCGTCTTCGTGTTCCCGGGTCAGGGTTCGCAGTGGGTGGGTATGGCGCGGGAGTTGTGGGAGCAGTCTGCTGTTTTTGCCGAGCGGATGGCGGAGTGTGAGGTGGCGTT
>NZ_JBEPDB010000133.1:0-14717 GCF_040300025.1 Dactylosporangium sp. NPDC000555
GGGGTGGCGGCGCCGCGGGGCGCGCCCGCCCCGACGCCCGCCGCCCGGTTCGGGGCGTGGGGGGCGCGGGCCCGGCCGGCCCCGCCGCCCCCCCACGCCGCTGTTCCAGGTGATGCTGGGCGACCAGCCCGCCGACGCGGCGGTCGAGCTCGACGGGGTGACAGCCCGGACGGTACCGCTGGCCACCGGCACGGCGAAGTTCGATCTCAGCGTGCTCACCGAGACGCTGCCGGGCGGCGCGGTCCGGCTGGGCATCGAGTACGACGCGGAACTGTTCGACGCGGCCACCGTCCAGCGCCTCGCCGACCGCACCGCGCGGCTGGCCGCCGCGGTCGTCGCCGCGCCCGACCGGCCGCTGCCGTTCGTGCCGCTCGCCGACGCCGCCGACCTCGCGGTCGTGGACGGCTGGGGCGACGGCGGACCGGTCCCCGACCTCGGCACCGTGTGGCTGCACGAGGCCGTGCTCGCCGCCGCGTCGCACGTCCCCGACCGGGTGGCGGTCGCCGCGGCGGGGGTGTCACTGACGTACCGCGCACTGCGCCGCCGGGTCGAGCTGCTCGCCGCCGGACTGCAGGCGCGCGGGATCGGCGCCGAGGACCGGGTCGCGATCTGCCACGCGCGCACCGTGGACCTGCCGGTGGCGATGCTCGGCGTGCTCGCCGCCGGCGCCGCGTACCTGCCGGTGCGGGACAACGACCCGCCAGAGCGGCGGGCCGGCATGCTCCAGGACGCCGAGGCGCGGCTGGTGCTCGCCGACGCGGAGACCGCGAGCTGGCTCGACGGATACGGCGTGCCGGTGGTGAGCGTCGACGAGCTCGTCGCCGCGGCCGAGCGCGACGGCGCCGCGGTGGACCCGGCCCGGCTGGTCGACCCCCGCCAGCTCGCCTACGTGCTGTACACCTCGGGCTCGACCGGGCGTCCGAAGGGCGTCGGCGTGACCCATGAGGGCGCGCTGATGCGGATCGGCTGGGGCGTCGCCGCGTTCTGCCGGCACGAGCTGGCCGGGCTGGTCGCCGCCACCTCGCTCGTGTTCGACCTGTCGCTGTTCGAGCTGTTCACGCCGTTGGCCGCGGGCGGCACGGTGGTGCTGGCCGAGTCGGTGCTCGACCTGCCGACCCTGCCGGACCGGGACCGGGTCACGATGGTCACGACCGTGCCGTCGGGCATGGCGGCGCTGCTGGACATCGACGGCTGGCCCGCGACCGTGCACACCGTCGGGCTGGGCGGGGAGGCGCTGCCGCAGCAGCTGGCCCGGCGCGTGTGGGAGCGCGGGCCGCGGCGGGTGGTGAACCTCTACGGCACCACCGAGGACAGCTTCTGCTCCACGTGGGTCGAGCTGCACCCCGACGGCGGCCCGATCACCGCCGGGCGGCCCCTGCCCGGCTCACGCGTCGCCGTGGTGAACGCCGCGCTGTTGCCCGTGCCGCCCGGCGTGCCCGGCGAGATCGTGTCGGCGGGCGCGGGCGTGTCCCGCGGGTACCTCGGCCGCCCCGGGCTGACCGCGGGCGTCTACGTGCCGGATCCGGCTGGCCCGCCCGGGCATCGGCAGTACCGCACCGGCGACCGAGGCCGGTGGACCGAGGCCGGGCTGGAGGTGGCCGGCCGCCTCGACCACCAGGTGAAGATCCGCGGGCACCGGATCGAGCTGGGCGAGGTCGAGGCGGCGATCGCCGCGGTGCCCGGCGTCGCCGAGACGGTCGCGCTCGTCGACGGCGCCCCCGGCGGGGCCGCCCGCCGGCTCGTGGCGTTCGTGCGGCCGGGCGGCGAGCACGGCGCGCTCGACGCCGCCGCGGTGCGCGCGGCCCTGCGCCGGCGGCTGCCCGACTACATGGTGCCGGCCGCGTTCGTGTTCCTCGACGCCATGCCGCGCACCCCGTCGGGCAAGCTCGACCGGGCGGCCCTGGCAGCACTGCCGGTCACCGCGGCCGAGGGCGCGGCGGCGACCGGCGAAGCGCCGCGGGGCGCGACGGAGACGGCGGTCGCGCTGGTGTGGCAGGACATGATCGGCCTGACGCGGGTGACGCGCGACGACCGGTTCTTCGAGCTCGGCGGCGACTCCCTGCTCGCCGCCCGGATGACGACCCGGGTCAACGACCGGTTCGGGGTGGCGGTACCGCTGCGGCAGATCTTCGACGACGACCGGCTCGCCGCGTTCGCCCGGCGGATCGACGAGGGGCTGCGGGCCGGCTGAGCCGCGACGCGACAAGGGGCCCGCCCACGCGGGCGGGCCACTTGTCGCCTTCGCTCAGCGGCGTCGCAGCGAGGCGCGGCCGGTCAGCGTGGCGACGTCGACGGTGGCCAGGCAGCGCACGTCGACGAAGTCCAGCGTCAGCTCGCCCTCGAGGGTAAGGCTGCCAGTGCCCGCGTCGAGGTCGGCGTCGGTGCCGCCGGTGAGGCTCACGCCGAGTTCGGTACCGCCGTCGGTCTGCGGAAACCGCAGGTGCACGTAGCCGGCGTCAAGCGCCTGCCGCAGCCGCTGCGGCGAGGCGGCCGGCCGCAGCACGAGC
Source organism: Dactylosporangium sp. NPDC000555 (assembly GCF_040300025.1). NCBI lineage: Bacteria > Bacillati > Actinomycetota > Actinomycetes > Micromonosporales > Micromonosporaceae > Dactylosporangium > Dactylosporangium sp. NPDC000555. The sequence continues at coordinate 2,508 of NZ_JBEPDB010000133.1, forward strand.
TCGACCGGGTGGTCGCCGGCGCAGAGCCGGGTGACCAGGTCGGGCCCGTCGTCGCCGGCAACGCTGAGTGCGGGGGCCGGCGCCACGGCGGACGCCTCGGCGAGGGCGCGGCGCAGGCTCAGCGGCCGCATGTCGTTCCAAACCTGGTCGATGTGGGCCAGACAGTCCTCGCGGGCACCGGTGAAGCCGGTGTGGTACCAGCCCTGCGGCGGCTCCCGCCGGGCGGGCCAGACCGAGTACTGCTCCTCGTCGTTGCGCACCACCTGGTACGCGTCGTGGTCGATGGCACTGGTCAAGAACGGTTCTCCCTCCTTGGGCCACACGCGGCGGGCAGGTCAGTCCCGCACGCAGAACTCGTTGCCCTCCGGGTCCGCGAGCACGGTCCAGCCGTCGTGCTCGCTGAGCACGGAGGCGCCGAGGCCGGCGAGCCGGGCAACCTCGCCCGGCCGGTCCTCGGCGCGCAGGTCGAGGTGGATGCGGTTCTTGGCGGCCTTCGGCTCCGGCTGGAGCACGAAGAAGAACCGCGGCCGCACGCCCGGTGCGGCCTCGACGAGGACCGACGGGTCGTCCTCGGGGTCGAAGATGCCGTTGCCCGCCAGGCGGGCGAGCTCCTCCTCGTCGTACGGCGCGACGGCGTATCCGTCGAGAGCCGCCGCCCAGAACCGGGCCAGCGACGCGGGGTGGCGGCTCTCGACGACGACATCGTGAATGGTGGCCATCGCGTCAGCCTGCCACAGCCGGCCCGTCGCGCCGCGGGCCAACCGCGGCGAGGGCCAGCGCGGGATCGGCGGCGACGGCGGCGAGCACGGCAAGGTACTCCTCGACGAGCCGGCGTGCCACCTGCGCGGGGTAGACGCCCGTGGCGTGGGTGACGGTGCCGTGCAGCCCGTCGGGCCGCCGCTCCATCGCCACCGCCAGCTCCGCGTCGGCGCGCCCGGTGTCGACGTCGACCGCGCCGATGGCCACACCGGGCGCGGGCCGCAGCCCGGCGGCGTCGGTGAGCAGGTCGAAGGTCACGGGTGGCGGCACCGCGCCGGGCACGGCGGACGACGGCACCTGCTGGTCGGCGTAGGCGTCGACGACGGCGGCGTTGACCCGGCGCAGCACCTCGCCGAACGTGGGGTTCCCGGCCAGGTCGACGCGCAGCGGCAGCGTGTTGACGAAGTGGCCGACGAGCGACCCGGTGCCTGGGTGGACCCGGTTGGCCAGCGGTACGCCGGTCACCAGGTCGGTGCCGCCGGTGATGCGGTGCAGCGTCACGGCGAACGCGGCGAACAGCAGCACGAACGGGGTGACGCCGGCCTCGTCCTGCAGCGCCCGCAGCCGGACGTCGAGCGCGCCCGGGACGGTGAACCGCTGCGCCGCGCCCGCGCCGCCGGGCTGCGCCGTCTCGGCGCCACCGGTCCGGCCCGGCAGCCGCACGGGGCCGGGCGCGCCGGCGAACCGGTGCCGCCAGCGCTCCACCGCCCGCGCCGCGTCCGGGCCGGCCAGCCAGTCGCGCTGCCGGCCGGCGTGGTCGCGGTACCGCACGGTCAGCGGCGGCAGGGGCCCGCCGGCGTCGGCGGCGTCGCCCAGCACGAGCAGCTCCCGGGCGAGCACGGCGCGCGAGGCGCCGTCCCAGGCGAGCGGGTGGGCGGTCACGACGAGTACGTAATCGTAGTCGGACAGCCGCAGCAGGACGGCCCGCAGCATCGGCCCGCGGCCGAGGTCGAACGGTCGTGTCACCTCGGCCCGCACGGTCGCGGCGATCGCCGCCTCGCCGCCGTCCTCGGCGTCGACGACCTCGGCGAGCGGCGCCAGGTCGGCGTGGACGACCTGGTAGGGCTCGACGGCGGACGCGTCGACGGTCGTGCGCAGCGGCTCGTGGCGGCGCACGACGGCGCGCACCGCGTCGAGGACCGTCGCCGGGTCGACGATGCCGGTCAGCCGGGCGGCGAGGGGCTTGTTGTACCAGCCGGTGCGCTCGGCCTGCGCCCACAGCCGCAGCTGCTGCGGGGTGAGCGGGAAGCGGTCGGCCTCCTCGTCGCGCTCGTCGGGGTGCCGTTCGGAACGCGGCAGCCGGCCGTCGAGGTGTGCGGCGAGCGCGGCCACCGACGGCGTCTGGAACAGGGTACGCAGCGGCACGTCCACACCGAGCACCTCGGCGATGCGCGACTGCAGGGCCGCCAGGTGCAGCGAGTTGCCGCCGAGCTGGAAGAAGTTCTCGCGCACGTCGACATCGGCGACGCCGAGGACCGGCCCGAAGACCTCCTCGGCCAGCCGCCGCTCGACGGCGGTGCGCGCGGTGACGGCCGGGCGTTCCTCGGCCGCCCGCGCCGGGGCCAGGGTCGCCGGGTCGGGCAGGGCGGCCCGGTCCACCTTGCCGCTGGGCAGCAGCGGCAGCGCGTCGATCGGCACGATCACCTGCGGCACCAGGTATCCGGGCAGGCGTTGCCCGAGCCATTCACGGATCTCGCCGGAGGTGAACCGGGCCTCACCCGCGGGCTGGACGTAGGCGACGAGGTGCTTGGAATCGGTGGTGTCGCCGCGCACGGCGACGACGGCCTGCCCGACGAGCGGGTGCGTGCCGAGCGTGGCCTCGATCTCGCCGATCTCGATGCGGTAGCCGCGGATCTTGACCTGCCGGTCGACCCGGCCGAGGAACGACAGGACGCCGTCGGCGCGGTAGGCGGCGAGGTCGCCGGTGCGGTACAGCCGGCCACCGGGGCGGCGGGCGAACGGGTCGGGGACGAACCGGTCGGCGGTCAGACCCGGCCGGTACAGGTAGCCGCGGGCGAGCCCGGTGCCGCCGATGTACAGCTCGCCGCCGACGCCGACGGGCACCGGGTTGAGCCGCTCGTCGAGCACGTACGCCTGGTGGTTGGGCATAGGCGTGCCGATGGGCGGCATCCGGTCGTAGGGCCGGTCCAGCTCCATCAGGGTCATCATGACGGTCGCCTCGGTCGGGCCGTAGCCGTTGATGAGCCGCCGCCAGGGCCGCTGCCAGCGGGTCGCGAGCGGACCGCCGAACGCCTCGCAGCCGATGAACTGGATGCGCAGCGAGGGCGTCGCATCGGCGTCGAGCAGCTCGAGCACCGCCGGCGGGATGTCGAACACCGTCACCTGCTCGCGCTGGATGAGCTCGGTGAGCGCGCGCGGGCTGAGCACGGTCTCGCTGTCGGGGATGACCAGCCGGGTGCCGGCGCAGAGGGCGGTGAAGATCTCCAGCACCGACACGTCGAAGCAGACGGTCGCGTACTGCAGCACCGCGTCGCCGGGGTCGACGCCGATGTCGTTCAGGGTGGAGCGGATCATGTTCGCCACCGCGCGGTGCGAGATCATCACGCCCTTCGGGCGCCCCGTCGAGCCCGAGGTGTAGATGACGTAGGCGAGGGCGTCCAGCGGGACGTCGGGCAGCGCGGCCGGGCCGGTCGCCGGCGGCAACGCGTCGACGGCGAGCACCGGTGCGGGCTGCGCCGGCAGGGCGTCGCGCAGCGCGGCGGTGGTGAGCACGGCCGTCACGGCGGCGTCGGCGAGCATGCCGGCGACCCGCTCGGCGGGGTGGGTGGGGTCCAGCGGCACGTAGGCGGCGCCGGACTTGAGGATGCCGAGGATGCCCACCGGTAGCGCGACCGAGCGGTCCACGAACAGCGCGACGAGCGCGTCCGGGCCGGCGCCGGCCGTGCGCAGCGCGCGGGCGACCAGGTCGGCGCGCCGGTCCAGCTCGCGGTAGGTGAGCTGCCCGTCGGGGGCGCTCACCGCGATCGCGTCGGGCCGCCGGGCCGCCGCCCGCTCGACGATCCGGTGCAGGCCCTCCAGCTCATGCGTGACGTCGGTGGCGTTCCACTCGCCGGTGACCAGGGCGGTCTCGACGGCGTCGAGCAGGGGCAGGTCCGACACCGCGCGGTCGGGGTCCTCGGCCACGGCGGCCAGCAGCGTGGTGAAGTGCCGGGTCATCCGCTCGCAGGTCGACGGCTCGAACAGGTCGCTGTCGAACTGCAGCCGCCCGACCAGTTCGCCGTCGAACTCGCGCAGATCGATGGTGAGGTCGACCTTGGCGACGCCGTTGTCGAGCTCGACCGGGCTGAGCGTGAACGAGCCGAACCGCAGGTCGGTGGGGGGGCTGTTCTGCAGCACGAACATGACCTGGAACAGCGGGTTGCGGCTGGTGTCACGGTCGGGCCGCAGCTCCTCGACGAGCCGCTCGAACGGCAGCTCCTGGTTGGCGTAAGCGGCCAGCGCGACCTGCCGGGCGCGCGCGAGGGCCTGGCGGAAGGTGGGGTGGCCGGACAGGTCGGTGCGCAGCACGAGCGTGTTGATGAAGCACCCGATGAGCGCCTCGGTCTCCGGCGTGGTCCTACCGGCCACCGGGGTGCCCACGACGATGTCGGTCTGGCCGCTGTACCGCGCCAGCAGCACGTCGACCGCGGTGAGCAGGACCATGAACAGCGTGGCGTCGCCGGCCTGGGCAACCGCGCGCAGCCCGCGGGTGGTCGCGGCCGGGATCCGGACCGGGCAGGTGGTGCCGGCGAAGCGCTGCACGGCCGGGCGCGGGTGGTCGGTCGGGAGTTCCACCGCGCGCGGTGCGTCGCCGAGCCGGTCCCGCCAGTGTTCGAGCAGCCGCGCCAGCGGTTCGCCGCCGAGCCGCGCGCGCTGCCAGGCGGCGTAGTCGCGGTACTGGATGGGCAGCGGCGGCAGCTGCGGGTCCCGGCCGTCGGCCAGCGCCTGATACCCGGCGGCGATCTCACGGACGAGCACGTCGTCGGACCAGCCGTCGGAGATGATGTGGTGCATCAGGTGCAGCAGCAGGTGCTCGTCCTCGGCCACGCGCAGCAACCAGGTGCGAAACAGCGGGCCGCGGGCGAGGTCGAAGGTGTCGGCGCGGTGCTCGGCGGCGAACCGTTCGGCGGCCGCCCGCGGGTCCGGCTCGGCGCGCAGGTCGACCACATCCACCGCGACCGGCACGTCGACGAGTACCACCTGGCGCGGCTCGCCGCCGACGGTGGTGAAGCTGGTCCGCATGACCTCGTGCCGGCGCACGACCGCCGCCAGGCTGCGGCGGAACAGCTCGGGGTCGAGGGGTCCACGCAGGCGGGCGGCGAGCGGGATGGTGTTGTACGCGTTACCGTCGCCGAGGAAGCGGTCGAGCAGCCAGAGCCGCTCCTGGGAGTACGACAGGACGGCCGGTCCGTCGCCGGGCAGGCGGGGTATGCCCTCGGGCGCCGCCCGACCGGCGGTCCACCGCCGCAGCAGTGCCGCCCGCGCCGGGCTCAGCGCCGCCCGCCGCCCTGCGATGTCCGCCGTTCCGGTCATCGTTCACCTCCGTGGCTCGACTGTGGCTGGGCTCGGGCTGGGACTGAGCTGTACGCCGGCTCGGCGGCGCGGGTCGTGTCCCGCCGGCGGGACACCCCGGACTACGCCGCGGAGCTGCGGTGCGGAGCGGCCGACTCGGCCTTGAGCGTCTGCGCGGCGGCGCGGTCGAGCACCGCGACGATCCACTCCTCGAAGTCGGTGGAGCTGCGGTCGGCCGCCGCCTGCCAGCGCTCGAAGCGGTCGTTCGGCACGCTGACCCGCGGCAGCAGGGCGGCGCTCGCCGCGGCGGCCGGCGCGAGGTCGCGCCGGCTGGCCCGGACGTGCCGGCGCAGCTGGTTGCGCGACCAGCCGTGCCGCTCGGCCTCGTCGAGCCAGTGGTCCTGCCCGTCCGGCGTGAGCGAAGCGACCTCGGCATGGTGCTGGAAGCTCAGCCCGTCCCGGCGCCGGCCGAGGTCGAAGCGGCGGGCGACCCAGGCGTAGTTGCGCAGCGTCTGGTAGTCCAGGCCGGCCATCTGGATCGCCTGCAGGTACCGGTCGGCGTACTTGTGCTTGCCGTACACGAGCCAGTCGCCCAAGCACCACGCCGTCGAGTCGACGATCCGCGACAGCTGCCGGCCGGCGCGCTCCCAGCCGTCGAACGACAGATCGCCGGGGATGCGCAGACCGACCGGCGTGATCATGATCGGTCGCGCCGCCGAGGGCGGTGCCGCGGCGAGGTCGCCGAGCGCGACGCAGCCGTTGCGCGGCGCACCGGACGGATAGAAATCGTGGATCTGCTTGCTCTCGGGACCTAACACAAAGAGCCCCCATTCAATTGTTGACCGCGAAACCATGTTGCTGCGGGCGACCGGCGCGGTCGGGGAACACATAAAAGCGCCAGGATAGCGCTCTCCGCCTTTGGGCCGCCATCGACGTGGATGCTATGAGGGCCCGCAAGTTCGCGTCAACTGAATCGTCTCGGTAAATGGACACGCGGCACTGGCGTGCCCGGGCCGCGGCTTCGCACGTCCGCACGCCGCGCGCAACCCCTGCGGGCCCGCGACGGCGTCCCGGCGGCAGGGTCTCGACAGGCGGCACGGCACTGACGAGCATCCTTGTGTGCGGCCAGGTCCGGCCGCCGGAGTTTTGCGGGCAGGGGTGACAGGTGACGACCGAGGACTCCACGGCGTCCGGTACGCCACTGGTGAGCGTTGTGGTGCCGTGCTACAACGGCGCCGAATACGTCCGGCACGCCGTGCGCAGCGCACTGGACCAAACGTATTCGAATATCGAGGTGCTCATCATCGACGACGGTTCCACCGACGACAGCAGAAGCATTCTGGAAACGACGTTCGGCGACCGGACAACAATTGTCACGACGCCCAACGGCGGACCGTCGGCTGCGCGAAACGTCGGCCTGAAGATGGCGAACGGCGAATACGTGCAGTTCCTCGACGCCGACAACGTACTGACGCCGGGCAAGATTGCCCGGTCGGTCGAGGCGTTCGCCGCCGAGCCGGACACCGACATCGTCTTCAGCGCCATTCACGAGCCGCGGGACTACGACTTCACCGACGCCACCGCCTTCGCCGAGCAGGAGCTCGCGCAGACCGTCGAGCGAATGCTGGAGCGCGCGTACGAGCTGGTGTTCCCCGGCACCGGGATGCTCGCGCTGGAGACCTCCCAGCCGCTGTTCCGGCGGGACACGCTGCTGCGGCACGGCGGGTGGGACGAGACGCTCACCGTCGTGGAGGACACCGAGCTGGTATGCCGCCTGGCGATGCACGGCGCCCAGATCCGGCATATCCCAATGGTCGGCGTGATCTATCGCAACCACCCCGGGGACCGGGTGACCAACCGGATGCGCTTCGACAACGAGGCGTACTTCCGCTCGGTGCTCAAAATGATCAAGGTGGCCCGCGAATGCGGGTGGATGAACGGAGCGGTCCAGACGTTCTCCATGCAGTATCTGGTATGGATCGCCGGGCTCGAATGCGTCCGGCAGGGCAAGCGCGACCACGCGCGGCGGTACCTGGCGGTGGCCCGCGAAATCAGCCCCACCCTGCCCGGGCCGCTGCCGTTCCGGGCAGCGGTGAAGGTGTTTGGCCCGCTCGGCGCCCTGAGCATCGCCGGTGTCCTCGTCAATCTCGCGTTGAAAATCGCGCCCCGTCGTACCCGGGCGGCCTTCGGCATCCCGGAGCCGGACTGACGCGACGGCGCAGGGAACATGAAAGGAGCGCCACGACCGTGACGTCCTCAGCCACTCGCCCCGACCGGCTGCCCGGGCCGTCGGGCCCGCCGCTCATCGGCCGCCAGATCGCGTTCCTGCGCGACCCGCTGGGCTTCCTGGAGCGGTCCCACCGCGACTACGGCGACCTCGTCGCGCTGCCGCTCAACGGCGGCCGGGTCGTCGCCGCGTTCGGCGCCGCCGAGGTCGCGGCCGTCTACGCCGGCCTGGGCGAGCACGTGGAGATCAGCGGCGGGGGCGGCATCAACCTGCAGTCCCGTGACGAGGTGCAGGGCCGCGGACCGCTGAACTCGACCGGGGCCGAGCACGCCCTGTACCGCAAGATCTGCCACCGCGCCCTCGGCCAGCACTCACTGGCCGCCTACAGCGCCGTGGCCGTCGAGGAGACCGACCGGTTGCTGCGGCACTGGCGCCCCGGGCAGGTGGTCGACCTGGTGCCCGAGATCACCGCGCTGACGCGGCGGATCTTCAAGGTGTACATGTTCGGCACCGACGTGTCCGCGACCGCGCCCGACGCCGACGCCGCCGTCGACCTCTACATCGACATCATGGAGTCGACCGGACGCTGGCTGGCCACGACGTTCGTGCCGGTGGAGATCCCGGGCCTGGCCCAGCGCCGCCGGCTGCGCACCGCGACCGCCGCGATCGACGAGCTGGTCGGCGGGATCGACGCGGGACTGACCGTGCCGCCGCGCCACTCGCTCGCCCGGGCGCTGCTGGACGAGCTGGAGCGCGTCGGGCTGCCCCGCGACCCGCGGCTCGTGCGCGAGTTCATGCTGCAGCTGCACTTCGCCGGTCTGACGTCGCTCGCCTCGGCGCTGATCTGGGCGCTGCTGCTCCTGGCGCTGCACCCGGCGGCGACGGACGTGGCCCTCGCCGAGCTGTCCCGCGCCACCGCCGGGCGCATCCCCCGCCCCGAGGACGTCAAGGCGCTGCCGTACCTCGAAGCCGTGCTCAACGAGACCATGCGGCTGTACCCGGCCGCCGCGTGGGAGTTCAAGCAGACCGTCCGCGCCACCGACGTGGGCGGGCACCGCCTGCCCGCGGGCACGACGCTCATGCTCGCGCCGTGGGTGACCCAGCGCAGCGAGCGGTCGTTCGCCGACCCGGTCACGTTCGACCCGGGCCGCTTCGTCGGCCGCGCCGGGTACCCGCCCGGCGCCTTCGAGCCGTGGGGCACCGGGGAGCGCTCGTGCATCGGCAAGATGCTGGCCCGCAACGCGTTCCGCTCGGTCGTCGGCGGCATCGTCCAGCGGTACCGCCTGGACCTGGTGCCCGGCCAGCGCATCGAGCCGCATCCGGGCCTGCTCGGCACCCGGATGCTACCCCGCCCGGGCGTCCGGGTGATCCTCGCCGACCAGGACGGCGACACCGGCCGCCGGATGCCGGTCCTGCACGGCTCGGTCGTCGGCGCCCAGCCCGGGCCGGCGGGGCGCTCGTGACGGGCGCCCGCGCGGTCCGGCACGTACGGCAGGTGGTCGCGGCGCGATGGCGGCTCGCGGCGCTGCTGCCGTCGGCGGGCTGGCCCGCGTGCCTCGCCGCGGCTGCCTGCAACGCCGTCCTCGGCGTGCTGCCGGTCGCCTTCGTCGTGGCCACCGGCTCGATCCTCGCCGGGCTGCCGGCGGCCGGCGGCCCGCAGCGCGACCGGGTGCTCGGCGCGCTCGTGGTGGCGGCCGCGGCGTTCACCGCCCAGCAGGTGCTCGTGCCGGTCCAGGCGGCGCTCGGCGAGCTCGTCGCGCGGCGCGTCGACGCGCGGGTGCGCGACGAGCTCATCTCGGCCGCACTGCGCCCGCCCGGCCTGGAGCGGCTGGAGGACCAGGCGTCGCTGGCGCTGCTGGACCGGGCACGCGGCGAGCTCGACCGGGCGTTCCAGAGCCCGGGCCGGGGCTGCGCGGGGCTGCTGCACCTCGTCGCCCGATACACGCAGCTCCTCGGCTTCGCCGCCGTACTCGGCGCCCTGTACTCCTGGCTCGCCGGCGCCGCCGTCGCCGCGGTGGTACTGCTGTTCCGCCACGGCCACCGCGGCGGGCTGCACCGCTACTCCGACGTCTTCCGGGCCAACGCCCAGATCCGGCGGGAGGGCGACTACCTGCGGCAGCTGTCGATCGGCCCGGCCGCGGCCAAGGAGATCCGCGTCTTCGGCCTGGCCGGCTGGCTCGCCCACCGCTACCGCGCGCACTACCTGTCCTGGCTTCTGCCGGTCTGGCAGGCCCGCCGGCGGATCATGCTGTGGCCGTACTTCTGGTATACGGGTGCGGGCCTGCTCGTGACCGCCGCGGTCCTGGCCGGCGTCGGCGCCTCGACCGCGACGGCGAGCGCGACGGCGCACGCGGCGGTCGCCATCCAGGCGGTGATGGGCGCCGTCCGGCTCGGCGAGTACTACCCGGAGGCGGACCTGCAGACCGAGTACGGCGGCGACGCCTACGGCGCGGTGCGGGAGTTCGCCGCCCGGACCGAGGCGCAGCGGGGCGGCCCGCCGGTCGCGCCCGCCGACCGGGCCGAGGTACCGCCGCCGCGGCGCGAGCTGCGCTTCGAGGGCGTCACCTTCCGCTATCCCGGCCGGCCCGAGCCGGTCTTCGACGGACTCGACCTGACCATCGCCGCAGGCCGCTGCACCGCCGTCGTCGGGCTCAACGGCGCCGGCAAGACGACCCTGGTGAAACTGCTGGCCCGGCTGTACGAGCCCGACAGCGGCGCGATCACCGCCGACGGTACCGACATCCGCCGCTACCCGGTCGAGCGCTGGCGGGCCTTGCTCGCCGTGGTCTTCCAGGACTTCCTGCGGCACGAGACCTCGGCCCGGGACAACATCGGCCTGGGCAGCGTCACGCACCTGGCCGACGAGGCCGGGATCCGCTCCGCGGCCGCGGCGGCGGGCATTCTCGACGCGCTGGAGGGGCTGCCGCAGGGCCTCGCCACCCCGCTCGCCGGGCACGTCGAGGGCGGCACCGACCTGTCCGGCGGCCAGTGGCAGCGCGTCGCGCTCGCCCGCGCACTGTTCCGCCTGCGGCACGACGGCGCGATCCTGGTCCTCGACGAGCCGACCGCCAGCCTCGATGTGCGCGCCGAGGCCAGGTTCTTCGCCGAGTTCGAGCGGCTGACCAGGGGACGGACCAGCGTGCTCATCGCACACCGCTTCTCGACCGTGCGCCACGCCGACCACATCGTCGTGCTCGACGGCGGCCGGATCACCGAGCAGGGCACCCACGACGAGCTGGTCACCCGCGGCGGCCGGTACGCCCGGCTGTTCCGCCTGCAGGCCGACCGCTTCGGCGAGGACCGCGCCGAGGGGCAGGTGGCGGCGACATGACGACGGCCACCGGACCGGCGGCGCGCGGCGCCTTCACCACCGCCGTCGGCGACCTGCTGCGCCGCTGCTGGCGACAGAGCCGCGCCAAGACGCTCACCGCCGCGGTGCTCATGGTCGCCGGCGGCGCGACGGTACCGCTCGCGGCCGCCGCCCTGCGGTGGCTGCTCGACGCTGCGGCCGCCGGCCAGCGCGGCACCGCCGCCGTGGCGGGCTGTGTGGTGGCGGCGCAGCTGCTGGCCGCGCTGACGCTGGGCCACTTCGCCCACGTCGCCTACTTCGAGCTGGCCGAGCTCAACCTCGTCGACTACGACGTCGAGCTGATCGGGCTGGCCAACGGCTCCGCCGGGCTCGGCGTGCACGAGGACCCGGACCAGGCCGACCGGCTCGCGGTGCTGGAGGAGGAGATCCAGAACGTCCGGCTCGCGCTGGAGGCGCTGCTCGCCGCCGGTGGGCTGCTCGTCGGCGTGGCCACCACCGCGACCCTGCTCGCCCTGGTCCATCCGGTGCTGTTGCTGCTGCCGCTCGTGGCCGTACCGCCGCTGCTGGCCGGCCGCCGCGCCGACCGGATCCTCGACCGCGCGCGGCTCGCCGCCGCCGGGCCGACCCGCCTGGCCCGCAACCTCTTCCAGCTCGCGACCCGGCCGGCGACCGCGAAGGAGCTGCGCGTGTACGGCCTGCAGGACGAGATCCGCCGCCGGCACGCGGCGCAGTGGCGCACGGCCGGCGCCGCGCTGTGGAGCGGGCACCTGCGCGGCGGCGCACTGCGGGCGCTCGGGCAGCTATCGCTCGCCGCCGGCTATGTCGGCGCGGTCGGGCTGGTGGTGCGCGAGGCGGCGGCCGGCCGGCAGAGCCTCGGCGACGTCGTGCTCATCATCGTGCTCGCGGCTCTGGTGAACGTCCAGGTGGCCCAGGCCGTGTCGCTCCTGCCGGCGCTGCAGCGGTTCGCGGCGGCCGACCGCCGGCTGCGCGAGCTGCGTGCCGCCGCCGGCGGTGGCCCCTCCCCCGCCGCGGGCGACCCTCCGCCGGACCGGCTGCGGGAGGGCATCGCCCTGCGAGGCGTGTCGTTCGCCTACCCCGGCACCGGCCGGCCCGCCCTGCGCGACGTGGACCTGGTGCTGCCGGCCGGCGCCACGGTCGCGATCGTCGGCGAGAACGGCGCCGGCAAGACGAGCCTCGTGAAGCTGCTCTGCGGGCTGTATCGTCCGTCGCGCGGTACCGTGACCGTGGACGGAACCGACCTCGCCGGCCTGAGCCTCGACGGCTGGCGGAGCCGGATCGCCACGGGGTTCCAGGACTTCGCGCGATACGAGTTCGTGGCCCGCGAGGCGGTCGGCGTCGGCGACCTGCCGCGCGCCGAGGACGACGACGCCGTCGCCGCGGC
>NZ_JBEPDB010000134.1:0-14335 GCF_040300025.1 Dactylosporangium sp. NPDC000555
CGCGGTGCTGCTCGCGGGACGTTGTGCCTGTTCAGGCGGCGTGACCGGCGGAGGCGGCGAGGGCGGCACCGGCCCCTGCACCGATCCGCCGCGCTGGTCGCTGCTCACTGGCGGGGTGTCGCCGCGGACACGGCGGAGCTTCTCGGAGTGCCGTTTGGCCAGGCCCCAGTCCCGATGCCGCGCATGCTCCCGGCGGAACTGCTCCTTCGCCGGAGAATAATGACGTGACCTGGTTCTGTCACGCATGGCAGCCAACTCCGCCCTAGAAACAATCCCAGCTGCCCCATACATGTAATCATCCCAGAACCCGACCGAAACCACCGCCCCAAACGGCAGTCCACAATGTCAAATAGTGCACGCTCATGCCGCCGTTGGTGCGCGACGGCCGGCCAGCCATCGTCACAGACGGTGACTGCCTCGACGGGCCGAGGCTGCCTGTCCTGCCGAGAGCCGGACGCCGCCGTTCGCCTACGATGCCGACGTGGGTGAGTTCGTGACGTGACATTGGCCTGGTGATGGGCCGCGTACGGCTCACTTTGCGCTGGTGTGGAGGGTCGTCTTCGAGGTCCCCGACCTTCAGGCCGCAGCCGCGCTACGTCGTCATCGCAAGGGCGGCACGCACCAGCCGGGCGAGATGGACAAGACAGTGGTGGGTACCTTCTGGCACAGGCTGCTATGAAGTCACACCGCCACGTCCGGCACGGCCGGCAGATCCGGTTCAGGACCCGAAAGTCAGTCAGATCAAGGGTCAGACCGACCGGCGCGAGACTCACCTGCATCCTCGCTGTCAGATCAGTGGGAGGCCGAACTCGCGGCCCGCGGCCCGTAGGTCGTCGCGGGCGGCCGGGTGGGCGGCGTGGTCGAGGATCTGCTGGGCCTGCTCGACCGAGTCGCGGCCCCAGATCGCGGCGGTGCCCTGATCGGTGACGATGAAGCTGTGCTGGAACGACGTTACCGGGCCGGACACCAGCGGTACCACCGCGGAGACGTCCGCCTTGGGGTGCCACGACCGTAGCGCGATGACGGCGTGGCCGCCGGGGGAGTGCATGGCGCCGACGATGAAGTCGGTCTGCCCGCCGAAGCCCGAGTGGGTGCGCCCGCCGATGCGGCTCGCGTTGGCCTGGGCGAACAGGTCGACCTGCAGGGCGCTGTTGATGCTCATCAGGTGCGGGTGGGCGGCGATCGTCCCCGGGTTGTTGGTCTTCTCGGTGCGCAGCATGCGCACCCGTGGATTGTGGTCGATCCAGTCGTACAGCTCGGCGGAGCCGAAGCAGAACGAGGCCGTCACGGGCGTGTCGCGGTCCAGGCTGCCCGCCTTCTCCAGCGCCAGGGCGCCGTCGGTGAACATCTCCGACCAGATGCGCAGGCCGCGCCGGTCGAGCAGGGCGTCGAGCGTGGCGTCCGGGATGGCGCCGATGCCGAGCTGCAGCGTCGCCTGTTCCGGCACGAGCGCGGCGACCCGCTCGCCGATGGCCCGCGAGGTCGCGTCGGGCGCGGCCACCGGGTGGGTGGCGAGCGGCTCGTCGACCTCCAGGAGGTAGTCGACGGCGTCCAGGTCCAGCAGCGCGTCGCCGTAGGTGACCGGCATCGCGGGGTTGGCCTGCGCCACGACGATGCCGCCCCGGGCGCGGGCCGCCTCGATCGCCGCGGGGAGCACGTTGACCTCGACGCCCAGGCTCACGGCGCCGCCCGTGGGCGGTGACGTGTGCAGCAGCACCACGTCGGGGGCGAGGCGCTGACGCAGCAGGTGCGGCACGAGCGACAGCCGGCACGGGAGGTACCGCAGGCGCTCCCCGCCGCGCATGCCCGGACCGACGAACGCGGTCTCGTGCACCACGCCCTCGCGGTCCGGGATGCCCGGCTGCGCGTTGAGCATGTTCAGCCGGAACTCGGCGAGGGCCGCGTCGGCGGCGGCCAGCAGCCGGTAGGGTGCGGCGAAGTTGCCGCTGGCCACGATGCGCGGCACGCCCGGTAGCGCGCCGAGGATTCGCCCGAGCTCGGACTCGGTCACCGTTCGCATGCAAGTCTCCTGTTCATCGCCGGCTCGGCTGCCATGAGCCGGCCCCAGCCTGCCCGAGCCGCGCCCGGTGGGCAGCGGGCGGAAGACCCTCAGCGGTGGTACGTAGGACCCGCACCGACGGGCTCGGCGCGGCTGAAGGCGGTCGACCGGACGGGAAGCGCGGTACCGGCGGGCAGCAGGACGTCGCGCAGCGGGCGGCGGGGGCCGGTGGCGACCGGCCGGCCGTATCCGATGCGCAGGATCATCTGCGGGTACCACCGGCCGCCCGGCGCCGCGAGCAGCCGGCGCAGGCGCGGCACCTCCAGCGCCTGCGTCATCGGCTGCGTGGCCAGGCCGTGCACCGCCGCGGTGAGCAGCACGCGCTCCAGCGCGCGACCGGCGTCGAGCCACGCGGCGCTGTCGTCGCCGAGGGAGTGCAGGACGACCAGGTTGGGGTGGCGCTCGAAGCGGGCCGCCTCGCGCTCGACGGCCGGCAGGGTGAGGCCGAAGTCGCGCACGGGCAGGGCGGCCGTCGTGGGCCTCGGGCCGAACGTCTGGGCCGGGATGCCGTCGGGCCGGTCGCCGCGGTCGGTGGTCCATCTCGCCAATTCCCGGTGGTACCGCGGATCCCCGCGCTGCCACGCCTCGGCCGCCTGGGTCAGCGCGAGGACGGCGCCGCGGCGCACCGGGTCGAGCGCCACGAGCCGCACCCCGTCGGCGGCCGCCGCGCGCCGCAGCAGCTCGATCGCGTCCACCGGCACCGGCACGTCGTCGTACGGGTCGCGGTTGGTCCGGCGCCGGGCGATCGCCCCGGCCAGCGCGCGGACGGACGGGCTCGCCTCGCGCCACGCCACGGGCGTGACCCGGGCGGCCGGGCCTTCAGGGCCGTCCGGCCCGGTGCGCTCCAGGCGGCTCGCCCAGCCCTCGGCCGCGAGTGCGAGGCGCAGGTTGCATACCGCCGCGCCGACGCTGATGTGCATCGCGCGGCCCTGCGGGTCGATCGCCTCGAGCGTGCGCTTCGGGTCGGTGTACACGTCGAATCCGGCGCCGTCGAAGCGGAACCGCCACGGCTGGGTGTTGTGGATCGAGGGCGCGGCGACCGCGGCCCGCAGGCACGCCGCGGCCGCTCGTTCGGTCAGCTGCTCGTTCATGCGCGGCCACCTCCATGCCGGTCGATCCCGGTCTCCAGCGTGGCCGGGCGTTGCGCGGGCCGGCAGAGGCGATGGTCCCGCTCCGGCGGGACCGGCGCGCCACCGGCCGCGGCTTCCGCGTCAGGTTGGTCGCGGCGTGGGACGCGGCCCGGCGGTGTAAAGAATTGCTGCTATCACAGCCAATCTTTACACCCTGCCGGCCGTGGCCCGAGCGCGGTGCGGCGGGACCGGCGCGCCGCCGGCCGTGGGCCGGGGACGGCCGGCCCGCGGCGCCGGGACGTTCGGCCGGTGCGCCGCGGGCGTGCCCGGGCCAGGTTGGATGCGGCGCGGCGCGCGAGCCGGCCGACAGGAGGCAACCCCATGCGTGTTCTCGTCACCGCGGCCAGCAAGCACGGCTCGACCGCCGAGATGGCCGAGCTGATCGGATCCGTCCTTGCCGGGCACGGGCTCGACGTCCGAGTGAGCGCGCCGGGCGACCTCGACGACCCCGGCGACCTCGACGGCTACGGCGCGGTCGTGCTCGGCAGCGCCGTCTACGCCGGGCACTGGCTGGGTGCCGCGCTGCGGTTCGCCGACCGGCACGCCGCCGCGCTCGCCACCCGTCCGGTGTGGCTGTTCTCCAGCGGCCCGATCGGCGACCCGCCGATCCCGGCCGATGACGCCGTCGACGTGGCGCGCGTCGTGGCGGCCGTGGTCCCGGTCGAGCATCGCGTCATTCCCGGTGCCATGTACCGGTCGCGGCTGGGCTTCGCCGAACGTGCGCTCGTCGCCGCCCTGCGCGCGCCGTACGGGGACTTCCGCGATTGGGCGGCGGTGCGCCGCTGGGCCCACGACATCGGCGCCGCCCTCACCGGCACCGCGGGCACGGGACCAACGCCCCCGCAGGCGGGGTCAACGGTCTCTGGGCCCGGCGCCTGACCCGGCGTGACGATGGGCTCGGACCGAACGGGTCCGTGCCGCCCCCGGGAAGGGAAGTGATGACGGTGACCGGGACTCTCGCCCCGCCGCCGGCGGAGCTGGGCGTGACCATCGAGGACGCCGGCTCCACGATCGACCGTCTGGTGCGCCGCGCGCAGCGTGCCCTGGACGACTACGCCGAGCTGGATCAGGAGCGGATCGACCACATCGTCAAGAAGGCGTCCGTGGCGGCGCTCAGCCGGCACGGGCACCTCGCCGAACTGGCGATCGAGGAGACCGGCCGCGGCATGTTCGAGGACAAGGCGGTCAAGAACGTGTTCGCCTCCGAGCACATCGCGCACAGCCTGGCCGGCCTGCGCACCGTGGGCGTGGTGGCGCGCGACGAGATCAACGGCATCGTCGAGATCGCCGAGCCGGTCGGCGTCGTCTGCGCCGTCACCCCGGTGACCAACCCGACGTCCACCACCGTGTTCAAGGCGCTCATCGCGCTGAAGACCCGCAACCCGGTCGTGTTCGCCTTCCACCCCTCGGCCCAGCGGTGCAGCGCCGAGGCCGCCCGCATCGTGCGCGACGCCGCGATCGCCGCCGGCGCGCCCCGGCACTGCATCCAGTGGATCGAGGATCCGTCGATCGAGGCGACGCAGGCGCTCATGGCCCACCCGGGCGTGGCCGTCATCCTCGCCACCGGTGGCTCCGGCATGGTCCGCGCGGCGTACTCGGCCGGCAAGCCGGCGCTCGGCGTCGGGCCCGGCAACGTGCCCGCCTACGTCGACCGGACCGCCGACGTGGTGCGCGCGGTCCACGACATCGTCGTGTCGAAGACCTTCGACAACGGCATGATCTGCGCCTCCGAGCAGGCCGTCGTCCTCGACGAGGCGATCGCCGAGCGGGCGCTGGCCGAGTTCGAGCGGCTGCACGCCCACGTGGCCACCCCCGACGAGAAGCGGCTGCTGGAGCGGTTCGTGTTCGGCGACGGCGCGAAGCTCAACGCCGACGTCGTGGGGCGCTCGGCGGCCTGGATCGCGGCCGCGGCCGGGTTCACCGTCGCCGAGGACACGTCGATCATCCTGGTGCCGGTCGACGGCGTCGGGCCCCAGGAGCCGCTGACGCGGGAGAAGCTCTGCCCGGTGCTGGCCATGCTGCGCGCCGGCTCGCGCGAGGAGGGCTTCCGCCTCGCCGAGCGGATGGTCGAGTTCGACGGGCTGGGCCACAGCGCCGTCATCCACGCCGCCGAGCCGGCCGTCGCCGAGGCCTACGGCCGGCAGGTGAAGGCGGTCCGCATCATCTGGAACTCGCCGTCATCGCAGGGCGGCATCGGCGACGTCTACAACGCCTTTCTGCCCTCCCTCACGCTCGGCTGCGGCAGCTACGGCCGCAACTCGGTGTCGGGCAACGTGTCCGCGGTCAACCTGCTCAACATCAAGCGGGTCGGGCGGCGCAACAACAACCTGCAGTGGTTCAAGGTCCCGCCGAAGATCTACTTCGAGCCCAACGCGATCCGCTACCTCGCCGACATGCCCGACGTGCACCGGGTCAGCATCGTCACCGACCCGACGATGACCCGCCTGGGCTACGTCGACCGCATCCGCGAGGCACTGCGGCACGGCGCGAACCCGGTCACGGTGCAGATCCTCGACAGCGTCGAGCCCGAGCCGAGCATGGCCACCGTGGAGCGGGGCGCCGAGCTCATGCGCTCGTTCCGCCCGGACACCATCATCGCACTCGGCGGCGGCTCGCCGATGGACGCGGCGAAGGTGATGTGGCTGCTGTACGAGCACCCCGGCACCGAGTTCGCCGACATGCGGGAGAAGTTCTTCGACATCCGCAAGCGGGCGTTCACGTTTCCGGCGCTCGGGCGGCTCGCCCGGCTCGTGTGCATCCCGACGACCTCGGGTACCGGCGCGGAGATCACCCCGTTCGCGGTCATCACCGACACGAAGACCGGCATGAAGTACCCGCTGGCCGACTACGCGCTCACCCCGAGCGTCGCGATCGTCGACCCGGTGCTCACCGCCGACCTGCCGCCGGCCGTCACCGCCGACAGCGGGTTCGACGCGCTGACGCACGCCACGGAGGCGTACGTTTCGGTGTACGCCAACGACTACACCGACGGCCTCGCGCTGCACGCGATCAAGCTGGTGTTCGAGAACCTCCCCGCGGCCGTGCACCGTGGCACGGCCGACCCGGTGGCCCGCGAGAAGATGCACAACGCCGGCTCCATCGCCGGCATGGCCTTCGGCAACGCGTTCCTCGGTATCGTCCACGCCCTGGCGCACACCCTCGGCGCGACCTTCCACATCGCGCACGGCCGCACCAACGCGATCCTGCTGCCGCACGTCATCCGGCACAACGGGAAGGTGCCGGCGAAGCTGACGGCGTGGCCGAAGTACGAGCGTTACGTGGCGCCGCAGCGCTTCCAGGACATCGCCCGCATGCTGGGCCTGCCCGCCGACACGCCCGAGCAGGGCGTCGAGTCCTACGCCAAGGCCGTGGAGCGGCTGCGTGCCGAGGTCGGCATAGAGCCCTCGTTCCAGGCGGCCGGCGTGGACGAGCAGACCTTCCTGGAGGCACTGCCGCAGCAGGCGATGAACGCCTACCTCGACCAGTGCGCACCGGCCAATCCGCGCATGCCCATGATCGCCGACCTCCGCGAGATCATGCGCACCGCCTATTACGGTACCGCCGCGGCGTGAACGGCGCCCGGCTCCACGGACCGTCGGTCCCGTGGAGACGGGACAACCGGCCCTGTCACCGGGGCGGCGGCCGGAAGAGGCTGAAGGGGAACAACCGACGAGGGGAGCAGGCCATGACGCAGCCACCACGCGCCGAGATCGACCAGGTTGCCGAGGCCTCGATCGCGGCCCTGCGCGCCCCGTCCGTGTTCAACACGCAGCCCTGGCGCTGGCGGCTGGCCGGCGAGTACGGCGAGCTGTGGGCGGACCACTCGCGGCAGTTGGCCGGGCTCGACCCGCAGGGGCACCTGCTGCTGCTCAGCTGCGGCACGGCCCTGCACCACGCGACGGTGGCCCTGCTCGCGGCCGGCTTCGCCGCGGACGTGTCGCGGCTGCCGGACCCGAGCCGGCCGGACCTGGTGGCCCGGGTGCGGCAGGGAGACCGGTGCGAACCGGACGACCTGCTCTACCGGGCCATCTACCAGCGACGCACGGACCGGCGCCCGTTCGGCGACGAACGGCCCGGCGAGGCGGTCCTGGAGGAGCTGCGCGCGGCGTCCGCGCGGCACGGCGTGCACCTGCATGTCGTGCGCGCGGATCAGGTGACCGCGTTCGCCTCGGCGGTGGCGCACGCCGGGACCGTCGAGCACGACGACGCCCACTTCCGCGACGACGTGCTGGCCTGGACGACCCGCGCGCGCAACGACCGCGACGGCATCTCGGCGCGCAGCGTCGTGCCGCCCACGAGGCGGACCATCGCGCCGCGCGACTTCGCCCAGGCATGGCCGGCGGCGCTCGAGCCGGGTCCCGGGAGCGATCTTGGCACAGTGTACGTCGTGCTGGCGACCGACGGCGAGGAGCCGCGCGACTGGGTGGCCGCCGGCGAGGCGCTCTCCGACGTGTGGCTGACGCTGACGGCACGCGGCCTGGCCGCCTCGCCGATCAGTGAGGTCGTCGAGGTCGGCGCGGTGCGTCAGGCGCTGCGCCGGCTGCTCGGCGGTATCGGCAGTCCTGCGATCGCGATGCGGATCGGCACACCCATCGGGGACAATGGACCCGTCCCGGCTTCCGTACGCCGCTGCGGCACCGAGGTCGTCGGCCTGCCGTGACAGACGTGAATATTCCCGCCGTGACCTCGACGGCGGCCGTACGCGGCCCGAAGCGGTACCACAAAACCGAAGGAAGGAATCAGCGGTGACCACTGTCGCGGAACGTCAGGTGGGTCAGCTCAGCGACGAGGACGTCGCGCAGCTCGACGCCTGGTGGCGAGCGAACAACTACCTCACCATCGGTCAGATCTACCTTCAGGGCAATCCACTGCTGCGCCGGCCGCTCGAGCCGGGCGACATCAAGCCGCGCCTGCTGGGCCACTGGGGCACGAGCCCCGGGCTGTCGTTCATCTACGCGCACGCGTCTCGGCTCATCCAGCTCACCGGCCAGCGCACGATCTACCTCGCCGGCCCGGGCCACGGCGGGCCGGCGCTGGTCGCGGCCGGTTATCTGGAGGGCACCTACAGCGAGATCTACCCCGCGGTGTCGCAGGACGAGGCCGGCATGCTGCGGCTGTTCCGGCAGTTCTCCAGCCCGGGCGGCATCCCCAGCCACGTGTCGGTGACCACGCCCGGCTCCATCCACGAGGGCGGCGAGCTCGGCTACGTTCTCGTGCACGCCTTCGGGTCGGTGATGGACAACCCCGACCTGCTCAGCATCGCCGTCGTCGGCGACGGGGAGGCGGAGACGGCCCCGCTGGAGGGCTCGTGGAAGGGCATCTCGTTCCTCAACCCGGCCCGCGACGGCGCGGTGCTGCCGATCCTGCACCTCAACGGCGCGAAGATCGCCGGGCCGACCGTGCTCGCGCGCAAGGACCCGGCCGAGGTCCGCGCGCTGCTGGAGGGCCACGGCTACGAGGTGCTCGAGGTCAACGGCGATGATCTGCCGGGCATGCACCACCGGTTCGCCGCGACGCTCGGCGAGGCGTGGAACAAGATCCGCGCGATCCAGGACGCCGCCCGTGACGGCGAGTGGGACGGCACGCGCCCGCGCTGGCCGATGATCATCTTGCGCTCCCCGAAGGGCTGGACCGGCCCGGAGCAGGTCGACGGCGTCCAGGTCACCGGCACGTGGCGGTCCCATCAGGTACCGCTGTCGGGCGTGAAGGAAAACCCGGAGCACCTGGTGCTGCTGGAGCGCTGGCTGCGTTCCTACCGGCCGGAGGAGCTCTTCGACGACGCCGGGGCACCCGTCGGGCTCGTGCGGGCCCTGGCCCCCGAGGGCGAGCTGCGGATGAGCGCCAGCCCGCACGCCAACGGCGGGGTCCTGACGAAGGACCTGGACATCCCCGACTTCCGCAAGTACGCCGTGGACGTGCCCGAACCCGGCACGACCCGCGCCGAGTCCACCCGCCGCCTCGGCGAGATGCTCCGCGACATCTACAGCGACAACCCCGACCGGTTCCGCCTGTTCTGCCCCGACGAGACCAACAGCAACCGCCTCGGCGCGGTGTTCGAGGTCTCCGACCGCGCCTTCGCCGAGCGGGTCACCGCCGACGACGTGGCGATCGGGCGCGACGGGCGGGTCATGGAGGTGCTGTCGGAGCACAACTGCCACGGCTGGCTGGAGGGCTACAACCTGACCGGCCGGCACGGGATGTTCGCCACCTACGAGGCGTTCGCCATGGTGTCGGCGTCGCAGACCGTCCAGCACGGCAAGTGGCTGCAGGAGGCCAAGCGGCTGGCCTGGCGGGCCAAGGTGCCCAGCCTCAACGTGCTGCTCACGTCCACCGCCTGGCGCAACGACCACAACGGCTTCTCCCACCAGGGGCCCGGCCTCATCCAGGTGGTGCTGACCCAGCGCGGCGACGTCGCCCGGGTCTACCTGCCGCCGGACGCCAACTGCCTGCTGTCGGTGGCCGACCACTGCCTGCGCTCGCGCTCGTACATCAACCTCATCGTCATCGACAAGCAGCCCCAGTTGCAGTGGCTGTCGATGGATGAGGCGGTCGAGCACTGCACCCGCGGCGCCGGCATCTGGCAGTGGGCCGGCACCGACGACGGCTCCACCGACCCGGACATCGTGCTGGCCTGCGCCGGCGACGTGGTCACGATGGAGACCGTCGCCGCCGCCCAGATCATGCGGGAGCGGCTGCCGAAGTTCCGGGTCCGGGTCGTCAACGTCGTGAACCTCATGACGCTGCCGCGGGTCAAGGACCACCCGCACGGCATGAGCGAGACCCAGTTCACGGAGCTGTTCACCGACACCGTCGACGTGGTGTTCGCCTTCCACGGCTACCCGGGCGCCATCCACCAGCTGATGCACGGCCGGCCCGACGCCGACCGCTTCCGGGTGCGCGGGTTCGTCGAGGAGGGCACCACCACGACGCCGTTCGACATGACGGTGCGCAACCGGGTGTCGCGCTACCACCTCGTCATGGACGCCCTCAACAACGCCAAGCGACTCCCGCCCGGCGCCACCGAGCTCAAGGCGTGGTGCGAGCGGAAGCTCGCCGAGCACGAGGCCTACGTCGTCGAGCACCTCGAGGACATGCCGGACGTGCGGGACTGGAGCCTGCGAGGAGGGGTGCAAGCATGACCGTTCCGGAGCGGAGCGAAGCGGAGGTCTCGGCGTGACCGTGTCGGTCACCGATGCGCTGGCCGCGGCGGCGGATGCCGCCCGGCTGGCGCCGTCGATCCACAACACGCAGCCGTGGCGGTGGGTCGTGCGCGGCGACCGGCTGGAGCTCTACGCCGTGGCGGACCGGCAGCTGCGCGAGCAGGACCCGGACGGCCGGCTGATGGTGCTCAGCTGCGGTGCCGCCCTGCACCACGCCCTCGTCGGGCTCGCCGCCGAGGGCTGGAGCGGCCGCGTCGAGCGACCCGCCGGTGAGCCCCTCGCCGTCGTGCACGCCGAGCGGCACGACCCCGCCGACCCGCACGCCATGCGGCGCATGCAGCTGCTGCGCGTGCGGCGCACCGACCGCCGCGTGGTCAGCGACGAGCCGGTACCGGCGGACGTGCGGCAGGCCCTCGTCGACGCGGCGCGGCGGGGCGGCGCCCGGCTGCACGTGCTCAACCGCGACCAGGTGCTGCAGCTGGCGGTGATGATCGAGCACTCGGGCGAGGCCCAGCAGCACGACGAACGGATGCGGGCCGAGACCGCGACGTGGGTCGGCGGCTCCCGGCCCGAGGGCACCGGCCTGCCGGACGCGGTCATCCCGGCCGAGCTCCCGCTCACCACCGTCGCCGAGCGCGACTTCGGCGTCTCCGGCAGCCTCACCGCCGGCGCCGGCCACGACACCGCGGCGTCCTACGCCGTGCTGTACGGCGACGGTGACGAGCCGGGAAACTGGCTGCGGGCCGGCGAGGCGCTGAGCGAGGTGTGGCTGTCGGCCACGGCCAACGGCGCGACCGTCCTGCCGCTGAGCAGCCCGGTGGAGCTGGGCTTCACCCGGCAGGCGCTGCGGCGCATGCTCGGCGAGACCGGTTACGCGTACCTGGTGCTGCGGCTGGGGACCGCGGACCCGGACCACGCCGGCCCGCCGCACACCCCTCGCCTGCCGGCCGAGCAGGTCATCGAGACCGTCGAGTGACGACCTTCGCGTGACCTCCGCTTGCAAAGGCGGCGGCGGTGCGGGCATCCCCCCCGGGTGCCCGCACCGCCGCCAGTTTTCGCGCCGCCCGGCCGTTACCGGTGGGCGTTCGCGTGGGTGTTGTGCCGGTCCAGCCGGGCCTGCAGCCGGTCCTGGAGCAGGTCCAGCGCCTCATAGGGCGTGTCGGCGGACGCCTCGGCGTGCAGGACGTGGCCGTTGAGGTCGATCTCGGCCCGTGCCGTCACCGGCCGCATCGCGGCGGGGTTGCCGATCCGGTCCAGCCGGACCCGCGTGTACAGGACCGGCCGCGCCGTGTGACCGAGCACGGCGGTGACCTTCTCGCGGGCGTACTGCTGCAACTGTGGCTCCATGCCGTCCTGCAGTTGCACGTTGACCTCGACCTCGTCGTGAATGCGCGACATCGTCGTCGTCCTTTCGCAGCCCCGGCGGCGGGGATCCGGCCGCTCGAGATCATTTGATCTCCAACGCCCGGGCCGGCTCCAGGGTCTTCCGTCCCGACCGCACGGACGTAAGGCCCGTTCCGGCAGGGCCTCGTTACTGCGGGCGGCTGGTGAGGTAGCCGCCCATCGTCCGGAAGTAGTCGACGGCGGGCAGCTCGGAGCCGTCGGCCGTGCGCACCCGCTCGACGGCCAGCCCGTGGCTGTCGCCGCGGCGGGCGTCGGCTCCCGCGACGATGACGACGGCGTCGCCCTCGCGGATGAAGATCCGGCCGGGCGTGCCGCCGTACCGTCCATTGGAGACGGACGCGGCCACGATGCGGATCCGCTCGCCCTTGTGGTACGTGAACGCGTTCGGGTACGGGTCGGACTGGGCCCGCACGAGCCGGTCGAGCTCCTCGGCCGACCAGGTCCAGTCGATGCGGCAGTCCTCCTCCGAGCGTTTGTGGAAGAAGCTGGCCCGCGTGCGGTCCTGCCGTGTCCAGTCGGTGCGGCCGGAGGCGATGAGGGCGAGCGCGTCGACGGTGATCGGGCCGAACAGCGCGAGGGTCTTGTGGAACAGGTCGGTCGTGGTGTCGCGGGGGCCGACCGGCACCGCGCGCTGCAGGACGATGTCGCCGGCGTCGAGCTCGCCGTCCATCATGTGCGCGGTGACCCCGACCTCGGGCTCGCCGTTGATGAGCGCCCAGATGAGCGGGGAGAAGCCGGCGTAGGCGGGCAGCAGCGAGTCGTGGACGTTCAGGGTGCCGAGGCGGGGCAGCTCGAAGATGCGCGGGGGAATCCAGGTCCGCCAGTTCGTCGCGACGATGACGTCGGGGTCGGCCCGCTTGAGCGCATCGAGCAGTTCGTCGTCGTCCGGGCGGTCGCGGACGAGCACGTCGACGTCGTGCCCGGCGGCGAGGTCGGCGACCGAGTCGCTCCAGATCCGCTCGTACGGGTGGTCGCTCGCCGGGTGGGTCACGACCAGCGTCACCTCGTGCTCGGACGCCAGCAGGGCCTGAAGGGTGCGGTGCCCCCAGGTCTGATACCCGAACATGACGATGCGCATGGCTCCTCCTGCGAGCGGTCCGAGAGCGTTACTGCCATCGATCGGCAGTTAGGTTAGTCTAACCTCACTTCACCTCGTGACAGCGAGCGAAAGTAAGGTTAGGCTACCTTAACTTCGCGCCGTGGGCGCCGGGGTTGGGGTCGCCGAGCCGGGCTCGGCGTGACGATGGGACTGCGATGCCACAGACGCGTCACGATGGCGCTGCGCCCGTGTATGACCTCGTCGGGGTCGGTTTCGGTCCGTCCAACCTGGCCCTGGCGATCGCCGTGCACGAACGCAACGCCGAGGTGGGCGACGCGTCCGCCGCCGGCGCCGTGTTCCTGGAGCGCCAGCCCGGGTTCGGCTGGCACCGCGGCATGCTCATCGAGGACGCGACGATGCAGGTGTCCTTCCTCAAGGACCTGGTCACGCTGCGAAACCCGCAGAGCTCGTTCAGCTTCCTGTGCTACCTGCGGGAGCGCGGCCGCCTGATCGACTTCGTCAACCACAAGAGCCTGTTCCCGCTGCGGGTCGAGTTCCACGACTACCTCGAATGGGCCGCCACGCGCGTCGACGCCATGGTCCGCTACGGCCACGAGGTGACCCGCGTCGTACCGGTGATCTCCGACGACGTGGTCGAGGCGTTCGACGTCGAGGCCCGCGACGGCACGGGAGCCGTCACCGTGTTGCGCACCCGCAACGTCGTGCTCGCCGGCGGGCTGAGCCCGGCGCTCCCGCCCGGCGTGACCCCCTCCGCGCGGGTGTGGCACAGCCGCGATCTGCTGACGAACGCCGAGCGGCTCGCCGGCGCCGACCCGTCCCGGTTCGTCGTGGTCGGGGCCGGCCAGAGCGCCGCCGAGGTCACCGCGTTCCTGCACGAGCGGTTTCCGGCCGCCGAGGTCTGCGGGGTCCTGAGCCGGTACGGCTACAGCCCCGCCGACGACAGCCCGTTCGCCAACCGCATCTTCGACCCCGGCGCGGTCGACGAGTTCTTCGACGCCTCGGCGCAGGTCAAGGCGATGCTGCTGGCCTACCATGGCAACACCAACTACTCGGTCGTGGACACCGACCTCATCGAGGCGCTCTACCGCCGCGTGTACCAGGAGAAGGTCCTGGGCCGGGAGCGGCTCCGGCTGCTCAACGTGACCCGGCTGGTGGCCGCCGCCGACGAGGGCGAGCGGGTCGCGGTGACCCTCGAGGCGATGCTCACCGGCGAGCGGACCGTCCTCTCGGCCGACGTGCTCGTCTGCGCCACCGGCTACCACCCGGCCGACCCGTTCCCGTTGCTGGGCGACTTCGCCGAGCGCTGCGAGCGGGACGAGCACGGACTGGCCCGCGTCGACCGGGACTACCGCCTGCGCACCGACGGCGGGGTGCGGGCCGGGGTCTACCTGCAGGGCGGCACCGAGCACACGCACGGCCTCAGCTCGTCGCTGCTGTCCAACACCGCCACCCGGTGCGCGGAGATCCTCCAGTCGGCCCTCGCCCGCCGCGACGCCGGGCCCGTCATGTCCGGCCCGGCCCG
>NZ_JBEPDB010000135.1:0-14127 GCF_040300025.1 Dactylosporangium sp. NPDC000555
CGCACCGTCACACCGCCACCCCCGGCTCGGCGCCCCGACCTCGATCCCGACGATGCCGCCGCGGAGGCCGAACAGTTGTACGCCGCCGGCAAGTTCCGAGCCGCCGCCCGGTGCTGGCGGCAACTCGCCGAGCGGCACGCCCAGCGGCACGGTCACGACCATCCGCTGGTGTTCGACTGCCGGCTGCGCGCCGCCCGCGCGCACCTGGCCCTCGGCGAACACGACCGGGCGACGCGCCAGCTCGAGCTCCTCCTGCAGGAGCAGATCCGGGTGCAAGGCCCCGACCATCCGGTGACCCTGGAACTGCGGCAGGAGATCGCCGAGCTACGCGCCACTACCCGACGCGCACCGACCGTGGATCGCTGAACCAGCGCGGTAGCAGTATCGCCTTCTGCTCCGGATACCCCGTGCCTGCGTAGTGGAACACGCGCGCACAGGTCTGCCCACGGATTTCGGTTGCCAGAGCACGGCGCGCCAGCGGCGAGTACATCGCGCTGTGCTTCAGCCAGGCTGCCTCCTCGCCGTGCGGATCGAAGCCACGACCGCTGGCCGCGTGACCGAAGGCATCGTGAACTGCGCGGAACATGTCGTTCTCGCCATCACTCAGGTACGGATGTGGATTGCCGGTGGCCGCGCTGGCATACACCCGCAGCCGCCGTCGGTGAACGTCCTGGACCATCGCCTCCGCATCCGGGTACGGATCCTCGTCGACGATCCGGACCGCCACACCCAGCCCGCCGAAATCGACCCGGCCCACCAGGAAGTGGTACTGCTGCACGGTCTGCGCACAGAGTGCGGCGTAGGCGGCGAAGGCCCGTTCGTCCCGGCGCGGCGCCGTCATGTATGCGTTCGCGATGGCCCGGCCCAGCGCCGGATCGAGACATACCCGCGGAAACTCCGTTGCGCGGCGGTGCCGCCTACCGAATCGGCGTGCGCCGTCGACCAGGTACGCGACCGGCTCGAAGCTCGATGTTGCCGTGGTTGACAGGGCGGATACGAGCAAGGATGTTCATGGTCCTCCTTCAGTCGTGAGGGCGGGAAACGTCCGGTGGGCCGGACGGCGCGTCGCGGGCCGGGTGCCCGATTGGCGCCGTCCGCTGCTCGCGACGCAGCAACTCGCCGAGGACACGGATCTCGGAGACTCGACGATCCTGGTGAACCTTGGCGAATTTTCCGATAGCGGTGCTGCGCCCACGCCGCGCCATGACCTCTCCCATCTGTGAACCGTCTCGTTGCAGCATGACACTTGTGAACTATGGCAACAAGAGGATGCTAGGTGATAGCGTTCACGTGTGACAAGCGAGCAGTACACCGCCATCGGGGACGCCACCCTCACCGCCAGCGGTATCGCACGCATGGCCAACGTCGGCCGGGCGGCGGTGAGCAACTGGCGCCGCCGCTACGCGGACTTTCCTGCTCCGGTCGGTGGCACGCCGACCAGTCCCAGCTTCAACGCCCACGAGGTCGAGCAGTGGCTGCGTCGTCAGGGAAAACTTCATCAGGCCGGCACCGAGCAGTGGGCCTGGCGGTATCTCGAGAGCTATCAGCCCGCGGCGCAGATCGGTGACGCCCTGGGCATCGCGGGTGCCTACTTGCTGGCCCGATCCGCCCAGCCCGCCCCCGGGGCCGGCCTGCTCACCCCGAAACAACTCCTCAACCAGCTACGCGCGATCGACCGCGGCCTCGCAACACTGGTCAGAGGTGTACTTCCGGACCGATGGGGACCACAACTGACCACCGTGCTGCGCACTGTCGACCAACTGGGGCTGGAGCAGGACCCGGAGACTGCCTTCGAGTACCTGCACAACCAGTACACAACATCCGCCCAGTCGATGTCCGGCCTGGCCAGCACCCCGGATGCGGTCGTCGAGGTCATGCTGACCATCGCCGGCCACGGTGCTCGCACCCTGGACTTCACCTGCGGCACCGGATCGATCCTGCGGATGGCTGCCGACCAGGCACTGCGCACCGGAACTGCGATCCACTGCCTCGCCCAGGAGATCAAGCCGCAGTACGCACTGATCGCCCTGCTGCGCCTGTGGTTCGTCCACCGGCGCGCACAGCAAGCCGGAGCCCCGACGGCACCACCCGTGCTACACGTCGGCGACAGCCTGCTCGCCGACGCCTTCACCGACGTGCGGGCCGAGGCCGTGGTGGCAAACTTCCCGTTCGGCATCCACGACTGGGGACATGACCAGCTCGCCTACGACCCCCGCTGGGTATACGGCATGCCCCCACGCACCGAACCGGAGCTGGCGTGGGTGCAGCATGCCCTGGCCCACCTCGCCCCGGGGGGCACCGCCGTCGTTCTGATGCCACCAGCCGCAGCGCTGCGCCCAGCCGGCCGACGAATCCGGGCCGAACTCGTCCGCCGCGGCGCCCTGCGCGCCGTCGTCGCGCTGCCCGCCGGCCTCATGCCGCCGGCCGGTATCGGCCTGCACATCTGGACGCTCATCCAACCCGACGAACACCAACTGCCCGCCGATCGAATCCTGTTCATCAATGCCGCCGCAAGCAGCCAACCGCTCACCGAACTGGTCGAGGCGGCGTGGCGCGACTACCGGTCCGGGCCCCACACCGATGTGCCGGGTATCCAGCGCGTCGTCCCCAGCATCGAAGTACTCGACGACCAGGTGGACCTGACCCCCCAGCGCTACCTGCCGCCACCCGGTGAGTTCGTCACCGATCCGGCCCGCACGAAGGCCAGCATCAGCGACCTCGGCCGGCTGCTCACCGAACTCCGGCACGGACTACCCGACGTGCGACCGGCAAAGGCGACGCCCCTCGGGAGCGCGCCACGGGCCAGCCTCGCCGACCTGGTCCGCTCGGGCAGCATGTCGATACTGCGCACAACCACCCGTACCCAATCCACCGGCAGCACCACCGACAACACAGTGCTGACCTCCGCCGACGTCCTCTCCGACGGCCCGCCGACCGGCACGGCAGCCAGCACTGCGGAAGACGACGACGCACCACGGGTACACCCGGGTGACCTCCTCATTCCCATCACCAGCCGCGAGATCGTCGTCCGAGTGGCAACCCCCAAGCAGGTCGGCGCCCAACTGGGACCGGGCGTACAGTTGCTGCGGGTCGATCCAACTCGATTCGATCCATGGTTCGTCGCCGGTGTTCTTTCGCGCGCCGACAACCTACGCGTCGCCGGGCGAGCATCCAGCTCCGGCAGCGGCACCCAACGAATCGACCTCAAGCGCCTCACCATCCCGGTGCTAACGCTGCAGGATCAACGAGCGTATGGGGATGCGTTCCGCCAACTGGCCGAGTTCCGCGCGGGGCTTGAACGGGCCGCCGCGGCAGGAACGGCACTTGCCCGCGAAATCAGCGAGGGCCTCGCCTCGGGCGCGCTCGTGCTCCGCGTCGACCGGAACGTTTGACGCGGGTCAAAATTACATCCGTCGTCGCCACCCCGTGCACGCTGGGTGGCCAAGGTCGTCTCGCTGCTGCGGGCGCCGAGGGCAACGGCCAACGGTACAAGGGTCGGGCGCAGGCCGGGGCGCGCAGACCTGCTTTGCCGACGAGGCGGGACACACGCTGAGACCAACCAAGGCCGCGCTTGGGCCACGCGGGGACACGCGCCCGTGGCCAAGTTGACCGGCCCTGGATCCGGCCGGATCTCTATCGCCAGCCTGGTGGCGCACAAGCCAGGTGCCCCCGGTGATCGATATACTGGGTCCGGCTGCCGGTGGGCGGGACCGTTCGTGTAATTGCGGGTGTCGATGCTCTGTTGCCGGTCGCGGACAGCGTGCTGGCCCGGGCGTGGCCGTCGTGTCACGCGGTCCGTCTGAGCCTGCTTCGTGTGCGGGATGAATGCGGTCGTGTGATGGTTGTGCTGTGCCTGAACTGCTGCGGGTGGAAGAATCGGAGCGCAGCGATTTGGTGGTACGGTGCTGTCCGTCACGGGCGGGGGTACGTTATCCGAGCGGTGTAGAGCTGGTGTGCAATGTATGTGACGGGGCGGCAGGTGACGTGTTCGTTGTTTGCTCCGGTATGGGTGGGCTGAACCAAGTGAACGAAATCCGGACTGTTGATCTATAGACCTCCAGGTCAATTAGTGTGCTCCCCGCGCACGCGGGGATGGTCCGCCCGGCACGGAGTTGCGCCGGGTCCTCGGCCTGTGCTCCCCGCGCACGCGGGGATGGTCCGACGCCGCCCGCCACCACGCCGACCGCAGCCACGTGCTCCCCGCGCACGCGGGGATGGTCCCTACCAGTTGCTGCCAGTCTGGCAGCGACGACAGTGCTCCCCGCGCACGCGGGGATGGTCCGCCGTCCTCGCTGCACCATCCGCCGTCCTTGAAGTGCTCCCCGCGCACGCGGGGATGGTCCGACGGCGGCGGCCCGGGCGGGCGTGCCGGCGACGTGCTCCCCGCGCACGCGGGGATGGTCCGGCGCCGATGCCCGCGAACACGGGCTGGATGATGTGCTCCCCGCGCACGCGGGGATGGTCCCGTCCCGGGCGGGTATGTCACGGTCGGGGAGACGTGCTCCCCGCGCACGCGGGGATGGTCCGTCCTGACCCACAGGACCCACTCACGCAACTCGGTGCTCCCCGCGCACGCGGGGATGGTCCCTTTGCCGCCGGAAAATCACCGGATGGCCATTCGTGCTCCCCGCGCACGCGGGGATGGTCCCCAGGGACACAGAGCCGTAGCGGCAAGCCGTAGGTGCTCCCCGCGCACGCGGGGATGGTCCTGATCACCCGGTTGTTTTCAGGCGGCAAAGCTGGTGCTCCCCGCGCACGCGGGGATGGTCCCAAGATCGCGCCGCCGACGAACAGGACAAGGGCGTGCTCCCCGCGCACGCGGGGATGGTCCGTACCTGCGTAAGGGCGCCTCGTCCTGATCCTGGTGCTCCCCGCGCACGCGGGGATGGTCCGTCGAACGCGCTGATCCACCGCTGGTCGCCGCCGTGCTCCCCGCGCACGCGGGGATGGTCCCTCCGCCTCCCCTGCGCGGGGGGACTCCTTGTCGTGCTCCCCGCGCACGCGGGGATGGTCCCTTGATCTCCGGCTCCGTCGCCAAGACCCCCGAGTGCTCCCCGCGCACGCGGGGATGGTCCCGACATCGTGGGCGACTGCATTACGCCCGGCGGGTGCTCCCCGCGCACGCGGGGATGGTCCGGGCAGGCCGTCTACGTCAAGGCGTCCAGCGTCGTGCTCCCCGCGCACGCGGGGATGGTCCTTAGCGTCGCCGTAGTCGAGGTTGACCGCAAGCGTGCTCCCCGCGCACGCGGGGATGGTCCGGCGATGGGCAACGGCTACCCCGGAGCCGCCCTGTGCTCCCCGCGCACGCGGGGATGGTCCGCACGGCTTCGTGCGCTACGCGTTCGCTGATGCGTCCTCCCCGCGCACGCGGGGATGGTCCTCACCCGGACGATCCGTCATGGCACCCGGGAATGTCCTCCCCGCGCACGCGGGGATGGTCCGGAAGGTGGCGACCAGTGACGCTCGGCCGTTACGTCCTCCCCGCGCACGCGGGGATGGTCCGCCGTCCACCGATCGGCGGAGGGTGTGCGGTTGGTCCTCCCCGCGCACGCGGGGATGGTCCCTCGACGGCGCCGGTGACGTTGGCGCGGGCGTGGTCCTCCCCGCGCACGCGGGGATGGTCCGCGACCGGCCAACGACCGCGAACACCCCGGCCCGTCCTCCCCGCGCACGCGGGGATGGTCCCACACCGGGCGGCGCGGGCGTGGCGGAGTCGATGTCCTCCCCGCGCACGCGGGGATGGTCCGGAGGCGGACCAGCGCGGTTGTGTGCGCGATCGGTCCTCCCCGCGCACGCGGGGATGGTCCTTCCGGCGCCATCTCGTTGAAGGTTGTCGACTCGTGCTCCCCGCGCACGCGGGGATGGTCCCCACCGGCCGTCGCGCTGCTCGAGCAGCGCCGCGGTGCTCCCCGCGCACGCGGGGATGATCCCTCGGCGTCACCACGCAGCTCCCAGCCCACCCCCGTGCTCCCCGCGCACGCGGGGATGGTCCCGTCACGTCGCTGCTGGTCACGACCTGATTCCGTGCTCCCCGCGCACGCGGGGATGGTCCTGACGACGTCCGGGGCCGCGATCGTCGTGTACCGTGCTCCCCGCGCACGCGGGGATGGTCCCTGGGTGGCGCCGAGCTCCAACGGCGCGGCGATGTGCTCCCCGCGCACGCGGGGATGGTCCCCACAGGCCCACGTACTCGCGCTTGAGGTCGGCCTGCTCCCCGTGCACGCGGGGATGGTCCGACGTAGGCGGCGTACCTCGCGATCCGCGAGGCGTGCTCCCCGCGCACGCGGGGATGGTCCGTCCACGCCCGGGATCGAGTTGGCCTTGTCGATGTGCTCCCCGTGCACGCGGGGATGGTCCGGCTGCTTTGACCTCCTCGTGACCAGGGCCGACGTGCTCCCCGCGCCCGCGGGGGTGGTCCCGTGTCCGCCGAGCGCTGCACCGGCCCTGGTGCGTGCTCCCCGCGTACGCGGATGGTCCTGCTGCTCAATCAGCCGCAGATAGTCATCTACCGTGCTCCCCGCGCACACGGGGGATGGGTCCCACGGCCTCCCACTGGTCGGCGCTCGGGTCGATTGTGCTCCCTGTGCGCGGGATGGTCCGAGCGGCGCGCACTGCTCGAGCGAGACGAGCGCGTGCTCCCCGGGCATGCGGTGGGCGACCTCCCAGCCGTACGCGCCGGTGCCGGCCAGCAGCGCCACGTCCCTGGCCCGGATCCGGGGATGGTCCGTCGCTGATCTCGACGTCGACGAACACAGTGCTCCGCGTAGTGAAGGTTACCGCTTTGGCGGAGCCGTTCCGGGGGCCGCCGGGGTGCAATTGAGGTTGTTGCGGCGGACCATCGCGAGGGGGCGGGCCATGCTGGCCGACGGGCAGGATGCCATTTTCGACCGTCTCCTCACCACGGCGTTGCAGACGCCCGAGATCGACGTTGCTCTTCGCAAGCGGGGTGCGCCGACTGCGGCTGAGCTGCGCCAGCGGGCGCTGGATCAGCGGGCGGTGCTGTTGGGCGGCGTCGCCGGGCTCGAGTCGGAATTTCGCCGGGCGGCCGCGGCGTCTGAAGCGGGCGCTCGTCGGCACCGGTGGACCGGCCGGGTACGACTGGTGGTCCTGGTCGTTGCCGTCCTGCTGACCCTCGCCGTCTCGGCGCTCGTCGGCATCGGTGCCGCGCTCGAGGAGGCCCTCAAACATCAGCGGCCGGTAGAGGTGGCGCAGGCAATCTTCGGTCCTTTCGTATTTCTCGGGATGGTCGGCGGGACCGTTTGGCTGACAAGGCAGATCGCGGCCCACGGCCGAGTCGTCGCGCTTTTCAATGACGGGTCCGGTGCGGCGCAGGCGAAGGCCTCCGCTAACCGCGCGGCGGTCGTGGCGGCGGTGATTCTCGTGGGAGTCTGTGTGGCAGGGGCGCTTCCGCGAGCGCTCTGGGAATTGGCCAATCACCGCATTGCCACGGACAACAGCGTGCCCGGCCGGTGGTACCTGATCGGTCTGGCCGTCGCGCTCGTGTACGGGATGTTGCTGATCCGCCCGTCCGATAAGGCGGCACTGCGCTCGGCCGAGTCGGCGGCGAACCAGGCGGCTCTGGCCTGGACGACCGCGCTGCTGCAGGACGCGATTTTGCCGTTGCTTCGGGCCGAGATCAACGCTGCGATCGAGCGCCGGTTTTCCACTACCCTGCCGGTCATCGACGCGGCCGGCCTGCGAGTGCTCACCGACGAGTCGTTCCACGTGCACACACCGGCTGCCGACCAGCTGCGGATCGCCGCCAGCAACATGGGCAGCGGTGGCGTGGCGCTGTGCGGACCGCGCGGTGCGGGAAAGACGTACCTGCTCACCACGTTCGCCGCGGGGCGGTACCGGACCGCCGACGATCCGCCCGATCATGCGGTCGTCGTGCCCGCGCCGGCGAACTTCGACCGGCGGGAGTTCATGTTGTACCTCTACGCCGAGGTCTGCCGGCACGTCGAGTCGGCGGGCCCGGCCGAACTGCGGCAGCAAGCGCGCGACGAACTGACGCGGATACGCCACCTGTCCACCTCGACGACCACGGTCCGCGCCTCGCTCGGCTGGCGGGGCCTCTCGGCCGGCCGCGACCGCGCCGCCGCGCTGGCCCGGCAGCCGCTGACCTACCCGGAGATCCTGGCCGATCTGCGGGCCTTCCTGAGCGTCGTCGCGGCCGCGGTGGCGCGGACAACGCCGGGCGGGGCCGGCGGGCGGAGGCCGCGGTTCATCATCGGCGTGGACGAGCTGGACCGGATCCAGCCGGCCGATCGGGCCCGCGACTTCCTGAACGAGCTCAAGGCGGTCTTCGGCGTCCGCGACTGCCTGTTTCTGGTGTCGATCTCCGACGAGACGCTGGTCGACGCGAACCTCGCCGAGCTGGGCCGACGGGACCTGTTCGACAGCGCGATCGACGAGGTGGTCCGCGTCGGCCACCTGTCCTACGAGACGGCCGGGCAAATTCTCGACCGGCGCGTCATTGATCTTCCCGAGCCCTTTGCCGCGGTGTTCTACTGCGTCTCGGGCGGGCTGGCCCGGGAGCTGCTTCGCACGGCCCGAACCGCGATCAGCATCGCCGGCGCCGTCCCCGCCGCCTCCCTGTCCGCGGTCACCGAGCATCTGATCCGGCGCGAGCTCATCCGGCTTCGCAGCAGCGCGATCGGGGCGTTGCGGACCGGCCCGTCGGCGGTACCGCTGGGATTGGCACGCATTCTCGCCGACGACACCGTCGCCGCGCCCGCGGCCATGCTGCGCGGCCTGGTCGAGCACATCGGGGGCCACAGCGAAGCCTGGGACGACCCGGTCGCCCGGACGCTGGTGGTGCGGGCCTTCCATCTCGACACCATCGCCGCGGTGTTCCGTGACGGACTGACCGAAGCGAATGTCACCTCCGCCCGTGATCCCGCCGCGCCGGGCTCGTTCGACGCGTTGGCGGGGGTCCACCGCAATGCCTCGGTGTTCGTCTCGGCCGCGTGGGCGACGCTGGACGCGGTCCGGCGGGCGTGGGACCAGCCACCGCTGCCGGAGTGGCGAGGCAGCGATCCCGCCAGCACATGAAGCGCTCAGCGGGACATGAGACGTGGCGCGGCCGAGATCGGTAATTACGTGGGGCCCGGGCAGGTGCTGCTGGTCCTGCCCAGGCCCCGGACGGTTAGCGATGCGAGCTGCGGGTGTCGAGCAGGATGGCGGCGGCGAGGAGCCCGGCACCGATGAATCCGGTCGGGCTGAGGCGGTCGCCGAGGATCAGGGCCGCCAGGACCGTTCCGACGAACGGTTCCAGCAACGCCATCAGCGCTGCGGTACCGGCCGGTGTGGTACGCAAGCCCCGGAGGTACAGGGCGTACGCCACAGCGGTCGGTGCAGTGCCCAGCAGGAGCAGCAGCCCGATGGAGGCCGGCCCCGGGATGAAGTTCACGCCAGATGCCACTGCGGCGAGCGGGGTGAGCACGGCCGCACCGGTGGTGAAGCCGAGCCCGGTCGCGGCGAGGTCGTCAAGGCCGGGAACGGGCCGGGCGCTGACAAAGGTCATCGTGGCGAAGCCGCCTGCCGCGAGCAGTGCGAGTGCGGCTCCGGCCAGCACCCTCGTGGTGGTGAGGCCGCCGGACGGTACGCCGATGAGCAGAACCAGACCGGTGACGGCCAGAGCCAGGGTCGCGAACATCGGCACGCTGGCCCGTCGCCGCCCGGTGACGCACTCAGCGGTCAGCACCAGGACAGGTGACGCGCCAATAGTGAGCAGGGTGGCGAGGCTAACCGTGGTGAGTGACACCGCGGCGAAGTAGCAGGCTTGGAAGACGGCGGCGAGCAGTCCGATCACGGTGATCCGGGTCCAGGCGTACCGGCCGCGTGGCAGCGGCCGTCGGATGAGCACGAGGGAGACGATGATGAGGGTGCCGCCGACGGCGAGCCGGTACGCGGCCACCGCCAGCGGTGACAGCCCGGTTTCGTGGGCGAGAAGCCTGCCGGTGAGGCCGCCGGTTCCCCACAGCACGCCTGCCAGGACAAGCAACCACAGGCCGGTGGCCGAGCGTTGAGCGGTGGCCACCGGGTGTTTGGAGACAAGCATGAAGAATCGCTCCTGCGACGAGAAGGAATGAAGGTCGCGGAAGCGGGACGTACCGAACTCAACGATGCGTGAACCGCGCGTTCAGCCCACACAACGGCTGGACGCGATGAGCGGAGTCGCCCCGCTCAGAAGCGCGGCGGCGTGATGATGTCGAAGGTCCGGCCCATGATCGAATCCTATTTACTGCCGGCGAACAGCACCACCGTTTATCGGGGGGCCAGGGGCGCACTGCCCACATCCAGGCTGACGTGCATGGCTGGCATGGGGTGGTCCACACCGTGATAACGGCGACGCCGTCGTGTTGGTCAAGCACATAGCACCGGACCATCCCCGCGTGCGCGGGGGAGCACGAATTCCAGCTCGGCGCCCGCGGTGCCGGCCCGGGACCATCCCCGCATGCGCGGGGAGCACACGCACGCCCTGGCGGAACCCGACGCTGGTTGCGCCGGGACCATCCCCGCGTGCGCGGGGAGCACTAAATAGATGGGCGGTAGCTGATGGCTGTCGAGGGACCATCCCCGCGTGCGCGGGGAGCACAGCGCCGACCTGCGGCCGGGCCCGTTCGGCCAGGGACCATCCCCGCGTGCGCGGGGAGCACAACACGTACACGTTGGTCTCCGCCGGGAACACCGGACCATCCCCGCGTGCGCGGGGAGCACTACAGCTCGCACAACTGCTCGCGCGTGGGCAGCGGACCATCCCCGCGTGCGCGGGGAGCACACGTTCTCCCGCGAGACGGACATGTTCGGGTTCGGACCATCCCCGCGTGCGCGGGGAGCACACGCTCCGGGTGATCGACCTCGACGTGCACCCAGGACCATCCCCGCGTGCGCGGGGAGCACCCTCCCGGGCGCGGCTGGCCAGCACCGTCCACCGCGGACCATCCCCGCGTGCGCGGGGAGCACAGCGAGGGCGAGGTCGATACGTGTGAGCTGGCCGGACCATCCCCGCGTGCGCGGGGAGCACAAGTTGAACCCGTACTTGCCTGCGGCCTGGCAGGGACCATCCCCGCGTGCGCGGGGAGCACGGCGTGCCAATCCTGCAAATGCTCGCCAATCAAGGACCATCCCCGCGTGCGCGGGGAGCACAGCGTGCCCGAGCTGCTGGGCATGAAGTTCGAGGGACCATCCCCGCGTGCGCGGGGAGCACATCGCGTTGAGCGACGCGTCCCGGTGCTCGTACGGACCATCCCCGCGTGCGCGGGGAGCACCTGTTCCCCCGGCACTTCGACACGGTGAATTACGGACCATCCCCGCGTGCGCGGGGAGCACATCCCGCCGTCACGGCGACTACCCGGCGGGCTGGGACCATCCCCGCGTGCGCGGGGAGCACACCGCCCCGCCCAACCGCCAAACGCTGGCAAGCGGACCATCCCCGCGTGCGCGGGGAGCACGTCACCCCGTCCTTGAATGTGCGCGCGAAGTCGGGACCATCCCCGCGTGCGCGGGGAGCACGACGGCGCCGCCGCCCGCGACCGGCAACGCCACGGACCATCCCCGCGTGCGCGGGGAGCACCCTCGACGGACCGGTTCAGCAGCTCGTCGCCGGGGGACCATCCCCGCGTGCGCGGGGAGCACCCGTACGCGATGCCCCGCGCGACGTGGACCTCGGGACCATCCCCGCGTGCGCGGGGAGCACAGGCCGGGCCACAGCGTGCCCTTGATCCAGTCCGGACCATCCCCGCGTGCGCGGGGAGCACATATCAAGGAGGTGGCGCCTGATGGCGCGCAAGGGACCATCCCCGCGTGCGCGGGGAGCACCTCCGGCGACCCTCCGCCGCCGGCGGCAACCGCGGACCATCCCCGCGTGCGCGGGGAGCACACCGGGTCGATGTTGAGCAGGGCGCGGTAGAGCGGACCATCCCCGCGTGCGCGGGGAGCACGGCGGCGCCATCGCCCAGATCGCCGCCCTGGTGGGACCATCCCCGCGTGCGCGGGGAGCACGGCCCCGGCGTGGCAACGCGGCGGGGCTTTCCCGGACCATCCCCGCGTGCGCGGGGAGCACCCGAGGGCGAACTGCTGGGATTGTCGCCACGGGGACCATCCCCGCGTGCGCGGGGAGCACGGCAACGAGGGCGGCGAGACGGCGCACGTCGGCGGACCATCCCCGCGTGCGCGGGGAGCACGCCGCGACGACGACGTCGGAGCCCTCGATCCCCGGACCATCCCCGCGTGCGCGGGGAGCACCACGCCGGGGGAGCTGCGTCGCGCGCTGATCGCGGACCATCCCCGCGTGCGCGGGGAGCACTCAAGAAGGACTGGGGGCAGCGCTGGTCGGGTCGGACCATCCCCGCGTGCGCGGGGAGCACGCACACCCGGCCCGCTACTTGGCGGTGAGCATCGGACCATCCCCGCGTGCGCGGGGAGCACCGATTCTCTTCATGGGTGTCGAACCCGTGTTGGGGACCATCCCCGCGTGCGCGGGGAGCACCTGCTCACTCTCACGTTCCGTCAGCCTAGGGCCGGACCATCCCCGCGTGCGCGGGGAGCACACCCGTCAACGCATCAAGGCGCATGGAGTGTCAGGACCATCCCCGCGTGCGCGGGGAGCACCCACCTTCGTCGTACTGCAGGTGCCCGTCGGCCGGACCATCCCCGCGTGCGCGGGGAGCACACCGTGTCGACGCCGATCGACGCGCAGAACTCCGGACCATCCCCGCGTGCGCGGGGAGCACTTGGCGGTGTCGGCGAAGGTTCCGCCGAACTCGGGACCATCCCCGCGTGCGCGGGGAGCACTCACCGATCGCGGGAGGTCGGGGTGACACTTCAGGACCATCCCCGCGTGCGCGGGGAGCACTTCGTGACGTCGATGACGAAGTCGCCGCCACCCGGACCATCCCCGCGTGCGCGGGGAGCACACTAATTGACCTGGAGGTCTATAGATCAACAGTCCGGATTTCGTTCACTTGGTTCAGCCCACCCATACCGGAGCGAACAACGAACACGTCACCTGCCGCCCCGTCACGTATATTGCACACCAGCCCTGTACCGCTCGGATAACGCGGCCCCCACCCGTGACGGAGAGCACCGTACCACCAAAATCGCTGCCCTCCGATTCTTCAACCCGCCGCAGTTCAAGCACAGCACACCATCACACGGCCGCATTCATCCCCACACACAAAGCAGGCTCAGACGGGTGGCGTGACACGACGGCGCGGTCAGCGCGGCGTCCGTGATCGGCAAAAGCATCGACACCGCCATGAAACTGGAAGCGGTCCCGCCCGCCAACAGCCGGCCCCAGCATATCGATCGCACGCCCGCACACGTCAGCCGTGAAACTCGGGGCGGCGGCGGCAGACGTCCGCCCCGTCAGCGCTACAGTATCCGGCCGTCATCGACGTCGTCCGAACCTGGGGGAGAGGCTTTATCGTTGGCCGGGCGGCGGCCCCCGCGTGGTGGCACGACCGGATTAAGATCTGGGCATGTCGATCGCCCGGGGGAAGGTCGCCGCTACAGGCTTCGCCGTGGTCACGCTGGCCGCCGTCGTGGTCTACAAGTTCGTGCTCCAGCCGCTGTACTGGCGTATCGAGCCGGAGGCGTTGAGCATCTGGGCCAGCATCCTGACGTTCGCGCTGGCTCCTATCGTGCCGGCGCTCGGCTATCTGTGGCTGACCCGTTCTCTGCGGCGCCCGCCGGCGACGTTCGAGCTGTCCCCGGCCGGGACGGCGTTCGTCGTGCCGGAGTCGCCGGTGCTCCGTGGCCTGCTGGCCATTCTGCTCATGTTCGAGGCCGGTAATGTGCTCCCGGCGGCGCGGGTGCCGGACACCGACCGGATCAGCCTGACGATCGC
Organism: Dactylosporangium sp. NPDC000555; assembly: GCF_040300025.1. NCBI lineage: Bacteria > Bacillati > Actinomycetota > Actinomycetes > Micromonosporales > Micromonosporaceae > Dactylosporangium > Dactylosporangium sp. NPDC000555. The sequence goes on from NZ_JBEPDB010000135.1 coordinate 13,853, forward strand.
CCCGGAAGCCGCCGCCGTTCTGGTACCCCTGGCCGTCGTGCTGGCGGTCATCGCGCTGGTGCTGCTCTGGTTGCCAGGCCCGTCGCTGATCAAAATGCGTAGCGCGCAGACCCCCGGCTTCAGCCGTGGGGTTAGGGCATCAACTCCGCACGAACAGTAGATAGATACGTGCTGTATACCGTTTCTGTGTCCGTCACCCTGCGGTCGAACAGCAATGTCGTCTTCCAGTGCGCCTTCCACGTGGTGTGGTGCCCGAAGTATCGGCGACGGGTGCT